>JAFYWE010000052.1 GCA_017558165.1 Bacteroidaceae bacterium | reverse complement strand
TCATCGCTTGGAGAACATACCCCGAACCAATTTCCTACTCGCTGACCTACGCTCCATCGTGGGCGATATGCCGAAGCACAGCTGCATCAAAGGGGAAAAGCGAGACCTCATATTTGCCCGTCTGGAACAGGAAGAGCGAGAATATGGATACATTGACTTCATCACCATATCCTCAGCTCTGATGTTCTCGATGAAGTACAAGTTAAGCATACCCGAAATGAAGAAGGAGGCTCTCTATAACAACATTCGCAAGGCTGACTATCCTCCATCAGCGGACTACCTCGAGGGTATCACCATCGTTTCGGCTGACTACAAAGAGGTATTCAAGCAATACAAGGATACTCCGAATGTTGTGTTCCTGGTTGACCCTCCTTACTTGAGTACAGAGGTAGGCACATACAGCATGTACTGGAAGTTGGCAGACTACCTCGATGTGCTTACCATCTTGTCCGGGCATCAGTTCATATACTTCACATCGAACAAATCGTCTATCGTTGAGCTTTGCGATTGGCTGGGCAAGAATCCGACCGTCGGCAACCCATTCAGGAACTGCCGAAAGGTTGAGTTCAACGCCACAATGAACTACAATGCCCACTATACAGATATGATGTTCTACACCCAAAAGGAGGAAGAACATCGCATTGCCGCCTAAAGGCATTTTAATGCCGTTCTAACGCAACAAAAAGAGCGTCCTAAGCAATTAGCCAAGGACGCTCTTTTTGTTTGTTTACGAGCTTATTTCAGCCGTTTTATAGCAATACACTGATATACCTCTATATTCTCCACTATTTCCTCGTGGTTATGATTGGTATCACTCTCCACCAAATCAAGTTCCAAAAATTTCTCACCACCTAATCCGGTCAAGGTCTCGTGTAGCAGTTCCGGCAAGTCGAACACCTCCAACGCCTCTTCTTTGAAGTCGCTACCATCGGAAGCAGCACCTTCCCAGTCTGTTACAATATGCAAGTGTATTTGCGGTTCTGCCCGGTACTCCACACCTTCAACTATGGCTTCCCACTTTATAGGTTTGAACTCGACAAATACTGCTGGGCGTGCCCAGTTCTCCTCTTGCTCAATATACTCCACGTTATGGTTCCACAGGTCGATGTGCTTGATGATTCGTTCAGCTCCCTCTGGAACATCAGTTCCCTCCACATGGTGGCATACTGAACCATCGGGCAAACGATATAATTCCCTCAAGTGCTTACAAAGTTCGTTATACAATTCTTTTCTCATTTCCGTCTGATTTCAAATTCAACATTAAAGTATTCAGTTATATTTTCCTCAATTATCTCCCTGACAGTTTGCTCCACCTCTGGAGATGTTCCCAAGAAACGCCGTCTGGGTATTGTGATTGTCCGTCCGACCTTCATCAAAGCCATAAACTTCCAGAACTCGGCTTCGGTACTCAACTGGGTGGTGCGTTTGTCCTTCCTGCGTTCCCCGTTCTTCTTGCGACCGAAAGAACCGGTTGCTTCGTAATACTTATGCCAAAAGAAGCGTTTCATTTTTGCTGTCACTCTGATTTCACCCCCATCATTGTGAATAGCTGCATACGGTTCATTAGTAAAGAACGTTATACTGTTTTCCGTCGTTCGGCTTGATATACTTTGACGCAATCGCCCCGTATCCACCAAAATAGAGCCTCCGGGGCGTGTGGGGCTTTTACGCCTCTGCCATACCTCGGAGAAGAACGCTTGCCGTTCAAAATTTCGGTCAAATTCATCTGATAAATCTATCCGAATATCATTCAATATATTGCGGATAAGTTTATTTATCTCATTGTTCGCCATAGTCAAAATCTAAAAACATCTGCACATCATCAGGTACCTCATTCTTGGGCTCACACGAGGCGTGAAGTATGTTGTAGAAGGTTCGTTCGGATATACCATAAACAGGATATACGAATCTGCGCCATATCTCGCGGTTAGGAAGCCCGCGTTTGGCATGCTCATCGTATATCCTATTTATATCTGTCACTCTCTTCTGATAACTTACTCCACGCCTCTTGGCCATTGGTTAGTGATGATTAGTGATTGTTACTGATTGGTTCGGTACGGACGGATGTCAAAGATCATCTTTGCACTCACCGTAACCCTTCCGCTGCCTTCGCACTGGTCGCAAACCCGAACCTCCTGTGTCTCCGGGTCGCGAAGTTTGCCTGTGCCGCGACACTTGCGGCACAAGGCTACTTTCGGTTGTTTTTCTACTTCCTGGATCATATCTTCAACTTTTAGGATTCTGTCATACCAAGTGGAATGGGTTTCCACATCCCGTTCTCGTTCTTGACCTCTGCGCGGATGAACTGCTTGCTCACCTCGGGCTGATAACTCTCCTCGATGATGCGTACACCTTCAAGGAAGCGTTCATCCCCTGTGTCCTGCGCCACCTTGCGGAGCTGGACTATTCGGCTTGCCTTGAGTGTTCCTTTGGCATCACGAGCCAACAGGCGGAACACCATGTTCACCAATGCTTCGGTCTTCTCATCATTGGCAAGGCTGGAGATGTACTCCTTCACAATGGCAATACCATCTTCAACTGTATCACGGTACCCGTCGGTCACATACACACCAATGGTGATGCGTTTGTTGCCTTCGCTGTTGGTGAAGGTGTGGCTGCGCTGATCATCCTTGACCTTCGTCTTGAACAACTCGCTCTTCATCTCAAGTATGGTCTTGAAGTTATCCATTACCTGAGCCTTGCTGTTCTTGATGTCTCCGCTTATCGCCAACAGGATAGGAATACAACGCTCTATCTCCTCATCAACGAGGTCGCGGTACTGCTCACGCTCTGCCTGTGCCTTGGCTTCAGCAGCCTTTTTTTCTTGTTCTCTTTTGAAGGCAGCGAATTGCGCTTGCTCTTCAGCCGTCATTTCAACGGTGGTGGTTTTGTTCTCGTTCATAGTGATAATATTATCATTAGTCCATTTTATCAATCACCTCATTCATTACTGAAGCTACCTTCTCCTTCTCGTTATAAAGAGCATGGAAAAAGGCAAGGAACAACTGCAGGGCTGTGTCTGTCACAACCTTTACTAATACTACAGGTGCCAAAAGGCAAACCTTGGTAAAATTGGCGATGTATCCGCCTACTGCTTTCAAATTCTCTTTCATTGTCTTTTGATTTATTGGTTATCGTTTTCGTAATCCTGCATCTCACAATAGTCATCGATAGACATTGCTTCGTGTTGGGCATATGCCCAGTCTGCAAGTTCGCTGAAGAACTGTGCAGCTTCGTTCCGTTCCATACCGAGGGAGAGTTCGGTTGCCTGTTGTTTCAGGGCTTTCAGTTTATTGTCCATAGCCTTAACATAAATGGGTGTTACCGCCTATCGGAATAATGTAGGTTATCTCACCCGTTGGTTGTACTTCCTTTTTCTGTTTTAGTCCCCCTTTGCGCTGGATTGCACGGAGCTTCTCTGCAAGCGCATCGAGTTCTTCAATAGTCAGTCGGGCAAAGACTTTACCCGCTATTCGTTGATCCTGGCAGAAGGCAT
>JAFYWE010000051.1 GCA_017558165.1 Bacteroidaceae bacterium | reverse complement strand
GCAAGCTTGCAGCAGGTACTATATACCATCCCTAACATACCATACGACGAGGTGCCCGAAGGTGCTGTTGCCGAGGATAATGTTGTTGAAAAGACCGGTGGTATGGAAACTGTTCTCCCCGAGAATGCTCTTCCTCACTGGGAGTTGGCTAAGAAGTACGACCTTATCGACTTTGACCTGGGTGTGAAGATAACCGGTGCGGGATTCCCTGTATATAAAGGTAAGGGTGCGCAGTTGCAGCGTGCGCTAATCAATTTCTTCCTCGACGAGGCTCGTAAGGCGGGTTATATCGAGATTATGCCTCCTACAGTTGTTAATGCTGCATCGGGTTTTGGTACAGGTCAGCTTCCCGACAAGGAAGGACAGATGTATCACTGTGGTCTTGACGACCTATATCTCATTCCAACAGCAGAGGTTCCTGTAACAAACATCTATCGCGATGTTATCCTCGATGAGAAACAGCTACCAATCAAGAACTGTGCTTATACACAGTGTTTCCGTCGCGAGGCTGGTTCATACGGTAAGGATGTACGTGGTTTGAACCGCTTGCACGAGTTCTCAAAGGTTGAGATTGTACGCATCGATACTCCTGAGCATAGCAAGGAATCACACAAAGAGATGCTTGAGCATGTAGAGGGTCTCTTGCAGAAACTTGAACTTCCTTACCGCATTCTTCGTCTTTGCGGTGGTGATATGAGCTTTACTGCTGCTCTCTGCTTTGACTTTGAGGTGTATTCCGAGGCTCAGCAGCGTTGGCTTGAGGTTTCTTCGGTATCTAACTTCGACAACTATCAGGCTAACCGCTTGAAGTGCCGTTATCGTACAGCTGACAAAAAGACTGAACTTTGCCACACTCTCAACGGTTCAGCACTTGCGCTCCCACGTATAGTTGCTGCGCTTCTTGAGAACAACCAGACTCCAGAGGGTATTCGTATTCCGAAGGCGTTGGTGCCGTATTGTGGCTTCGAAATAATAGATTAAAGTTTACTGAAAAGGCATCTGCTGCGTTAGGGCAGGCCGACCCTGCCCCTACGGAAGTTGTTTACGCCTTGAATTGTGCTTAATGCATTGTGTTAATGTTTTAGAATAGAACTGTAGGGGCGAGGTTTGCTCGCCCATTACAATAGAAACAGATAAAACCAATATTATGTATAAAATAGTATCAAAAGAGCAGTTTTCGGAAAAGGTGTTCCGTCTGCGTGTAGAGGCTCCGCTAATTGCTAAGGCATACAGAGCCGGTAATTTCGTGATAATAAGGGTTGGCGAAAAGGGTGAGCGTATTCCTTTGACTATTGCTCATGCCGATACCGAAAAAGGTCTTATCACTCTTGTTATCCAAAAGGTGGGTCTCAGTTCAAGCCGTCTGTGCGATTTGAATGAGGGTGATTATATCACTGATGTTGTTGGTCCTCTCGGACAGGCTACACACATCGAGAATTTTGGTACTGTGGTGTGTGCCGGCGGTGGTGTGGGCGTTGCTCCAATGTTGCCCATTGCAGCTGCTCTCAAAAAGGCAGGTAACCGTGTGATTTCGGTGCTTGCAGGTCGTTCAAAGGACCTTATTATTCTTGAAAAGGAGGTGCGTGAGGTCTCTGACGAAGTTATCATCATGACTGATGACGGTTCATACGGCGATAAAGGCTTGGTAACCGAAGGTATCGAGCGTGTCATCAAACGCGAGAAGGTTGACCACTGTGTGGCTATCGGTCCGGCGATAATGATGAAGTTTGTCTGCAAACTTACAAAACAGTATGAAATCCCTACCGTTGTATCATTGAATACAATCATGGTAGATGGTACCGGTATGTGCGGTGCCTGCCGTGTTACTGTTGGCGGAAAGACAAAGTTTGTTTGCGTGGATGGTCCTGAATTTGACGGTCACCAGGTGGATTTTGACGGAATGATGCAGCGTCTCGGCTCTTTCAAGGCTGAGGAGGCGCACGAAATAGAAAAATTGGAACAGCATGTCTCATGCGCAAGCGAGGCAGACGAACTGACCAACCGCGATGCCGCATGGCGTGTTGAACTGCGCAATAAAATGAAGCCAAAGGAGCGTACTGCCATTGAGCGTTGCCCAATGCCCGAGTTGGATCCGGCTTACCGTGCGACAAAGTTGCGCGAAGAGGTGAATACCGGTTTTACAAAGGAAATGGCTCTTGTTGAGGCACAGCGTTGTCTCGACTGTCCCAAGCCTGCGTGTATGGAGGGCTGTCCTGTAAGCATCAATATTCCTTCGTTTGTGAAGAATATCGAGCGTGGCGAGTTTATCAAGGCTGCTCAGGTGCTTAAGATGACAAGTTCGTTGCCTGCAGTGTGTGGTCGCGTCTGTCCACAGGAGAAGCAGTGCGAGAGCAAGTGTATCCATCTTAAGATGGGGCACAAGGCTGTTGCCATTGGTTCGCTTGAGCGTTTTGCTGCTGACTATGCACGTGAGAGCGGTGAGATGCCTGCTCCACAGGTGGCAGCATCGAACGGTAAAAAGGTGGCTGTTGTGGGTTCAGGCCCTGCAGGTCTTTCATTTGCAGGTGACATGGCAAAACTCGGCTATGCTGTGACTGTATATGAGGCTCTTCATGAGATTGGTGGTGTGCTTAAATATG
>JAFYWE010000050.1 GCA_017558165.1 Bacteroidaceae bacterium | reverse complement strand
CTATGTTGAGCCTATAAACCGCTTGCTGGCGCAGTTGTCGTCATCGCCACGCACGTTTACCGTCGAGGCTCTTGAGGCCATTGTGCAGTCCGGTAATTCGCATCTGCTGTTGGCCGAGGTAGACGGCGTTGTTGCGGGTATGCTCACGCTGTGTGACTATCTGGCACCTACAGGGCGCAAGATGTGGATTGAGGATGTGGTGGTTGATGAGGCCATGCGTGGCCGTTCGATAGGCCGCTTGTTGGTGAACTCGGCAATAGAGTATGCCAAGACATTGGGTGGTGGCACGTTGATGCTCACGTCACGCCCTTCGCGTGAGGCCGCCAATGCGCTCTATCGCTCATGCGGTTTCGTGTTCAAGGAGACCAACAACTACAAAATGGAGATAATGGCTGAATAAGGCATTGGGCTAAATATAGCTATGAAACAGCAAATGAGTTCCCACGGGAACTCATTTGCTGTTTTCTTTGTTTATCTTCTCGAGGTGTTCTATCAGGTTAAGCTGTGCGCGTTGCTTTACCATCGAGATTGTACCTTGTATGCGCTTGGTGCTGAGCTGGCTTATGTCCTGCTTGCTGTTTATGAATCCCCAAAGGTATTCAGCTACAGAGAGCATGCGCTTGCCTTCAATCACCAACAGACGCAGTACCTCCTGGTCGCGCTTGTTGAGCATATTATAGGCCTGCCACACCGGTGGAATCTCGGACTGGTCATCATAATCATCGGCAAGTGATGCCAACTGCTCGAGCAACTCTGGCGTCGAGGCCTGTATCTCGTTCTCCTGTCGCTTCTTCTCGGCAATCTCCTTCTGAAGGAAATAGTTGGTTGCGCAACGCGATATGTAGCCGCTGAGTGAGGCGCCGTTGCGACCTTCCCATTTCCGGAGCACACTCCAGTTCTTGTCTGCAAGGAATTCGTACAGTTCGCCGGCTAGGCTGTTGTAGTCATTGCTCTTGTAGATTCTCAACGAAATGTAACGGAGGACGTTGCCGCATTTTGTGCGGAAGAAATACTCCTGGAGGCGACTGTCCGCATCGGGTGCAGTCAGGGCTTCAACCCATTCCTCGTCACTGAATTTCGCATATCTTTCTATGGCCGTTAGCATCGATAGGTCACTTGCTGAATGTTACACTATAGGTGTTGTAGATGTTGGAGATACCAGAGTATGTGAACTTGGTATTGGCATCACCATCGAGGTGATAGCTGTTCCTGATCTCGGTATTCTCTGATGTCACGTTGCCGAACTTGGTGTAGCCGCTCTGTATCTCATCAGTGAGGATGTATGGAGTGCACTTGCCAAGGTAGCCCATTGATGCGAATATCTGTGGAATACCACTCTGTACGAATGGCAGGATCTCTGTGCCTGAATATCTGTAGAACTCCTTACGGTCGAATGTGTATTTATATGTGTTGTAGTCGACTGTGTTGTTCTTGTAGTTCTCCCTCAGGATCGTGATGTTCTTCAACTGGTATGCGCTCCAGTTGTATTTGTATGTCACCTGTGTATTGTCATCCATGTAGATGCTTCCTGTACAGAAGTCACCGTTGTATGTGAATGTCCTGCGGCTTGTGCTTGTCCTTGGTGTTGTGGCATTGTCATTGAGGTGATCGATTGTTGCAGAGATGACCTCAATGTATCCTTTCTTGTTCAAGTTGATGCTCTCCTGGACCTTCTGTGTGTATTTCTCCTCAATGCCGTTCTGTGACTTGTAGTAATTGACGTCATAGTTTGTTCTTATGACATCCTTGCCTTCGTGGTTGGTGTAATAGTCAATAGTGTAGCTTCTCACCTCCTTCTCTATGAATTCACCCTCAACCTCGCGTGTGTAGTCATAGCTGATGACCTTGTCCTGCTTGTCGCGGATGATGTTTGTCCAGCTTTCGGTAATGTCCATGCCGTTGCTGTTCTTGCGGAATGTCACCTCTGTAGGGTAGAACTCTCCTTTTGTCTGCTGTGTGAACGGATCAAACTCTTCGCTGTCGCTGCACGATACGAAAAACATGCCGCTAAGGGCAAATAACAATGTGTATAAAAGATTCTTGTTCATAAAATCGGATGTTAGTGTGTTGATTTTGCTTGCAAATATACGAATAAGCGAGCGAGAAATATCAAGTTCACTTGAATATTTCTTACTGCGAGCGAAAGTATATTCGAGGTTTACCTCAAATATCGTTACAAATTAGCGAGAAATATCAAGTTCACTTGAATATTTCTTACTGCGAGCGAAAGTATATTCGAGGTTTACCTCAAATATAGTTACAAACGAGCGAGAAATATGAAGCTTGCTTCAATATTTTTCACAGCGAGTGCAGAAAATATTCGAGGTTTATATAAAAAAGGTGAATGGCGTGTGAAAATGGTCAGCGGTTTGTGTAGAAATCGAATGCTTCATAGATGTCTTGCTTGCAGCACTCCCTTGTACGGGTGTTGCCATCCTTGTCAAGCAGTGTCACCTGCGTGAGTGAACATGGTGGCATTGACCCGAAAATAATGTCGTACCGTTTGCAGTCGAAGGTGAAACGGCTGCAATTGTCCCTTGTATGTCGGACAAATATGTTGAGTTTGTCGGTGGGGAATCCTTCGAGTATGGCCGACAGGAATAGCGTGCAGGTGTAGGCGGCTGTCTTGAGTTCTTCTTCGCTACCTTGGTGGTGTACGGCCCTGAATGCACTCAGGAACGGCTCGCCGAAATCCTCTTTAAGCCCGGCTGTCGCAAGCCTTGCCAGCGTCTTGTCGGGTTCTGTCATTATGCTGTTTCCCATTGTTATGCCTTTCCTGTCATTCTGCTTTTAATATGCCGGTTTGTTCCGATGGTAAAGTTAATAAAGAAAATGTAGGTTTTGGTGTGTAAAAATGGTAATTTTGCGGACTATTTTGTGAAATACTATAAAAGTATATTAAACTTTCTCTTTTTTGAGTAGTCAAAAGAGGTATATGACTTGAATATATAATAACAAACAATTGATATGAAAAGAATTCTTTTATCGTTGTCACTGCTGTTGCTCGTGTCGTTTACAGCCGTTGCGCAGAGCAAGCAGGGTACAGTGACTGGAAAGGTTGTCGACGTGACAAGCGAGGAGGGTATGATTGCCGCTTCGGTACAGCTCTACTCTTTGCCCGACACTGTATTCAAGATTGGTGTCGCTACCGATCTCAAGGGTGCATTCACTCTCAAGGCTACGGCCGGCAACTATCTTGTACGTGTGTCATACCTTGGATACGTTACCAAGGAGATGAAGGTGAAGCTCGAGAAGAAGGGCACTGCCGACCTGGGTACAATCAAATTGGAACAGGATGCCGTTGCGCTCAAGGAGGCTATGGTTACAGCCGAGGTTCCTCCTGTGACTGCTTCAGACGATACTCTTATGTTCAACACTGCTGCTTTCAGGGTTCCCGAGGGTTCTATGCTTGAGGAACTCATCAAGAAGTACCCCGGTGTGGACATTGATGAGAACGGTACCATCAAGATCAACGGAAAGACCGTGAACCGAATCCTCATGAAGGGTAAGGACTTTTTCGGTACAGACAAGGATATGGCGCTCAAGAACATCTCGGTTGATGTAGTTGACCAGGTGAAGTTCTACGACAAGAAGAGCGACTTCTCACGCGTCACAGGTATTGACGATGGCGAGGAGGAGACCGTACTTGACCTGCAGATGAAGAAGGGCGTATCTGACGGATTCTTCTCTAACTCCGATGCCGGTTACGGTACCAAGGACCGTTATCTCTTCCGTAATACAACAAACTACTACAATGATTATGCGCAGTACACTCTTGTGCTTGCAGCGAACAATATGAATAACCAGGGCTTCTCCGATGGTCGTGGCCGTGGCTTCCGTGGCGGTGGCGGTGGTCTTGTTGCACCAAAGCAGGCCGGTTTCAACTTCGCATACGAAAACAAGAAAATAGAGATTGGCGGTAACGTACGTGCGAACCACAGGGATACCGACTCACAGAACTGGAGCTCAAGCGAGACATTCATGCCACAGATTGGCCGTAACCAGTTCAGCAACAGCCGTAGCCGCAACTTCGGCCGTTCATCAGGCCTTAATGCCGATATGCGACTTGAGTGGAAGCCCGATACAATGACAAATATCATCTTCACTCCATCTATCAGCTATTCTACATCGGACAGCTGGTCACAGAGTGTGTCGGCTACATTCAATGACAATCCGTTCGACTACGTGAAGTCATACAGCAAGTATCTCTATGGTGATGTCTTTGACGCACTTGACAGCATTGCCATCAACAACAACCGCAATGAATCAATGAGCACCAGCGAGAGTCTCTCTACAAACGCTGGCTTGCAGGTTAACCGTCGTCTTGAGAAGCCGGGCCGTAACATCACCTTCAACGGTAACTTCTCATACAGCAACAGCGAGAACGAGAACTTTTCTGTCAACAACGTGAAGTACTATCAGGCAACCGCCGGAACTCCAGGATACGACCGTAAGAGATACTCTACTACACCGTCTACCAACTGGAGATATAACCTCAGCCTCAGCTACACCGAGCCATTGATGAAGAACCTGTTCCTGCAGTTGAAATATAGCTTCAATAACAGCTACAACGACAGTGACCGCTCTTCATATATCTTTGATAACCTTGTTAATTATGATCTGCCACTCAACCACAACTACTTGTTGCCAAACCTTCCGGAGAATTATGAGTTGTACAAGAGCGACAGTCTCAGCCGTTACTCTACATACCGTACACAGACACACGAGGTACAGGTGATGTTCCGTTATGTGACTGACAAGATCAACATGAACGCGGGTGCCACATATACTCCACAGCACACCGAGATGGCTTACAAGTACTTCGGTATCGATACATTGCTCAAGCGCAATGTCTACAACATCTCTCCGAATGTACGTTTCCGCTACCGTTGGTCAAAGCAGACAAGCCTTAACATTGACTACCGTGGTAGCACAAGCCAACCGTCAATGACCGACCTGCTCGACATTACTGATGACTCTAACCCATTGAACATCACAAAGGGTAACCCGGGCCTGAAACCATCGTACAGCAATAACTTTAACGTTATGTTCGGTACATACAACGTTGACCTGCAGCGTGGTTTCAATACCTATGCGCGTTATGGCAACACTATAAACAGCATCAGCCGCAAGGCAACATATGATGAGGCTACCGGTGCCACAACCACTCAGCCCGATAACA
This sequence comes from Bacteroidaceae bacterium, assembly GCA_017558165.1. GTDB lineage: Bacteria > Bacteroidota > Bacteroidia > Bacteroidales > Bacteroidaceae > HGM04593. The sequence continues at coordinate 6,093 of JAFYWE010000050.1, read as the reverse complement.
TCAACGGTAACTGGAACGTATCGGGAGGTCTTGTGTTCAACTCGTCTATTCCTTCGAATGCGAAGTTCACATATACCACACACACCGACGCAGCCTTTGCCAATAGCGTCTCATACATCAGCATGAACCGTCAGAGCAACAGCGTCAAGAGCAAGTCAAAGACCCTCAACCTGAGCGAGCGTCTTAACTTCAACTACCGTGCCGACAACTTCGACATCTCTATGAGCGGTTATGTACGCTACTCTAACTCTAAGTCAAGCGTACAGCCCGAGGACGAGATGAATGTGTTTGACTTCTCATACGGTCCAAGCATGAACTATACCTTCCCTTGGTATAACATCAAGCTCTCTACAAACCTCTCGATGAGCAGCCGTCGTGGTTACAGCGACCCCGATGCGAATACCGATGAACTCCTCTGGAATGCGCAGATATCGGCAAGCTTCCTCGCAAGGAATGCCTTGACATTCTCGGTACAGTTCTATGACATCCTGCAGCAGCAGAGCAACATCAGCCGTATGGTGGATGCCCTTTCACGCCGTGACTCTGAATCAAATGCGATATATAACTATATAATGTTCAACGTGTCGTACAAGTTCAACAAGTTCGGCAACGATAATAAGAAGGAGCGTGAGGGTATGCGCGGTTACGGTATGCCTCCTGCAGGTATGATGCCTGGCGGTATGCCTCCTGCAGGTATTATGCGTGTCGGTGTTGCGCGCTTCTGATAAGGGAATGTGAAAACATTATAAAAGAGGATACAAAATGACTCATTTTGTATCCTCTTTTAATGTTTATCGTTATATTCGCGGGAGTAACTCATTTGGCTATGGTTGTGTTGTACTGGACATATTGCATTGTGGCGCTTATGGTGATGGTGCGGGTTGTACTCAACAACCGCGATGCTGTCAAGACGCTTGCATGGATACTGGTACTCCTGTTCCTGCCGGTACTCGGGCTCCTGCTCTATTTCTTCTTCGGGCGAGATACGCGTAAGGAGAGGATGATAGGGCGTCGCATGCTCACGCAGATACAGCAACGGCGCCAGCTGAATGACGATGCCGACAATCAGGCTGATGTCCCGCAGGGATATGAACCGTTGGTCAATTATCTCAGGAACTCCTCCTCGGCCTGTCTTGTGGGTGCGAGCGATGTATGTGTGTTCAGGTCCACTAAGGAGTTTGCCAAGGCATTGTATGATGAGATCGATGCCGCAAAGGAACATATACACATACAGTTCTACATAATTGAGGACGACGAGTTCGGTGTCCTGTTGCGTGAGCATCTTATGGCGAAGGCAAGCGAGGGCGTAGAGGTGCGTGTGATATATGACAGTGTAGGCTGTTGGAAGGTAAGCAAGGAGTTTTTTGAGACAATGCGCTGTGCCGGGGTCTATGTGGAGTCGTTCATGAAGGTGCGCTTTCCGTTGCTGACAAACAGGGTGAACTACCGTAATCACCGCAAGGTGGTTGTCATTGACGGTAAGGTGGGTTTTGTGGGTGGATGCAACATCGCCGACAGGTATCTCAAGGGAGTGGAGTGGGGCGATTGGCGAGATACCATGATAATGTTGCGCGGCACAGCCGTGCACGGGTTGCAGTCATCGTTCCTTGTTGACTGGTACTTCGCGAACCGTACGCTTGTGTGCGGCAAACGTTATTTTCCGCAACTGTCATCGGGTAATGAGGCTCTTGTGCAGGTTGTACAGTCGAACCCGGTTGGCGAGGTGCGTTCGGCCATGGTGGGCATGATAAAGGCGCTATCCATGGCCAGGAACTATGTCTATCTGCAGACACCGTATTTCATGCCGGGTGGCGCCTTCCTGCTTGCACTCAAGAGTGCGGCAATGTCCGGGGTGGATGTGAGGCTCATGATACCCGAGCGCTCCGACAACCGGGTTGTGGACTATGCATCAAGGTCGTACCTTGTCGATATAATGAAAGCGGGTGTAAAGGTGTATTTATATAATCAAGGGTTTTTGCATAGCAAGACTATGGTGTGTGATGACAACCTCTCATCAGTGGGTTCAATGAATCTTGATTTCCGTAGTTTCTATTATAATTTCGAGGTTTCGGCATTCGTGTACAGCCGTAAGGTGGCCTGCGCACTCAAGGAAAAGTTCCTTGATGAGGCCAGGTGTTGCAGACAACTCTCACTCTCTACTTTCGCCAAGCGATCGTTAAAGGAACGGTGTCTGGAGTCTGTTGCGCGACTGTTGTCGCCATTGCTATAAAGTAAAAGCGGGGAGCATGCTGCTCTCCGCTTTTGATTATCTTTATTCAGCGTTTTTCTTGAAGAAACTAAAGTTTACACTTCCGTAGGCGATGTGCCTGAAGAAGTTGGGGTGCTCGCTGAAATCGTAATCCTTGCCGTGTTCGAAGACAAGGATGCCATCCTCCTTGAGCATATTGCCTTCAAGTACAAGCCCAGGAATGTCCTTGAGCTCTTTCAAGGCGTATGGCGGGTCGGCAAATACGAGGTCGTAACTGCCGGTGCAACGGCGTATGTAACGGAACACGTCGTCACGCACGATACGCCAGTTCTCGTCGCCAAGTGTCTGTACGCACTTCCTGAGGTGGCTGAAGTGCAGTGAGTCCATCTCTACCGAGCATACGCTCCTGCATCCTCTTGAAAGGAGCTCGAGGCTTATGCTTCCCGTGCCCGAGAAGAGGTCAAGAGCATCGCACTCCTCAAAGTCTATGATGTTGTTGAGGATGTTGAAAAGGTTCTCCTTTGCAAAATCTGTTGTAGGACGTGCCTTGAAGTTGCGTGGAACGTCAAAATGGCGTCCTTTGTATTTTCCGCTTATTATTCGCATAGTATAAGTGCTTGCAAGTCAAATGGTATTCCTTCTATCCTGTTCAGCAGGGTCGCCGGGAACAGTTCATTGGGGTTTATTCTTTTGCGGTTCTTGATGAAACGCGATATCAGCAGCTGCATCTCCTCGACGCTCTTGTTGCCACATAGGTAAAGGGTATCCTCGGTCTGCGAGAATCCCTGCTCCTTCCATATGCTCAGCATATAAAAGAGGTGGTCCTCCTGGCTCTTGCTCCTGAATATGTTGGTGAGCCCTATCTTGCCTTCCCTTACGGGGATGAGGAGCGAATACTCCTGCTGTATGTATGCCAACATATAGTTCTCCTCGGGGAACGGTTTGCGGGTCATGTAGCCCATAAGTATGCTTGCCGGGGTGTAGTAGGTCACCTCGCCGAGACTCTGCAGTACCTCATATACACCACGCTCTACAGGAAAAATTACCGTAAAGCCCTGTGCCGTGAGCCTGTTAGGGATAATCTCGATGTTGCTATCGCTTTTGGGGAAGCAGCATCGGTAATAGACCTTGTAGTCCTTCTTGTTGTCATATTCGGCAGGGATTACGGTGTATTCCGTTGTCTCGATTATGACCTTTACCTGTTGCGTGTCATCCTTGTTTACCAACGGGCAACTGTCTATTGCCTTGCGCAGGTTCACGGCAAGGCTCTTGTCGTCCTCGGTGGGGTGGAAGTGGTATCTAAGCGAATCGGGTTGTGATGGGGAATAGCTGCAAAAACAAAATCCATTCGTACTTATACGAATGGATAATGTTGTATCTAGTATGTTGGTTACGTTCATCAATTACTCCCAGTTACCTACATTCTTGTTAGGAATACGCTTGTCACCAATCTTGAGGCAAGGAATCACATCAAAGATCTCTTTACCCTCAACGTCGCGCAATGTGATACCGAGGCTGTCCTTCTGATACTCCTTTCTGATAGGACGGTTGTTCTTCTTTACCTCGAGCAAGTAGTTGTCGAGCTCCTGCTCATTGATACCCAAGAGGTAGAGACGGCTGTCTGCGTAAGCCTCGAACAAGGCACCTGTACCGCTCATACCGCTTGTCTCCATAACGAACTTCTCGCCGTCAGTGAATGGGATGATCTCGAGAGAGTCTGCAGGGTAGTTAGGATTGTGGTACAATGTGTCGCGGAGGTTTACCCAAGTTGTGTCACGGCTGAACTCCTTGAGCTCCAATGTCTGGTGTGGACCCTTCTTTGCCTCGATATCCTTGAATACCTTCCAGTCGTTTGTCTCCTGTGCCTTTGCAAGGATTGTCAGGAATACAGAGTCTGACTGGTTGCTTGTGAGGCCGTGGTACTCCTCAAGTCTCTCGCTTGGTCTCTTCTTCTTGTTCTCCTTCTTGATATAGTCGTTAACGTATGTGAGGAGGTATGCCTGCTGCTCGTCGTTGAGCTCGTAGATCTTTCTTACGACACCCTTGCGGCCATTCTTTACGAAATCGATGAGTGTCTCGAAATCGTCGGCATACCTGTTGTTCTGAGTGTAGTACTCCTCCTGAGCTTTCTTGATGTCTACAAGGCGCTTGATTACTACCTCTTCTCTCTGCTCTCTTACCTCCTTGAATTCAATGGGGTTCATTACACTGCGATAGCAGATGAATACCAAGCCTGCTGCCGCAAGAAGCAAAACAACTTTTAATACGTTTTTCATTGTTCTATATTTTTTTATTATGTACTTTCGTGTCGCAAAAATAAGAAATAAAAACGAAAATACGTTTTTATATACATATTTTTTATAGGTAAAAAGTGATAAATAGATATTTAGCTTCGCAAATTAAATCAAATTTTCCTTTCAATCCAACAGCTGAACAGGAAAATTCTCTTGAAAAGATTTCGGAATTCATTCTCTCGGCCGATGACCGTAAGGTATTCATGCTGTGCGGATATGCCGGAACGGGAAAGACCACACTCGTCTCGGCGCTTGTGAAGACCATGGCGCAGCTCGAGAGAAGGTGTGTGCTGCTTGCTCCTACGGGCAGGGCGGCGAAGGTGTTCTCGTCCTATTCGGGCAAGAGTGCATACACCATCCACAAATGGATATATCGTCAGAAGTCAATTCTGAACGGTTCACAGTTCGTACTTATGGAGAACAGGGCGGTGAACACGCTGTTCATTGTGGATGAGGCTTCGATGATTGCGAACGGTGGCAGTACCGGGTTCGGTACCGGTGCTCTGCTCGATGATCTTATAGAGTTTGTCTACTCGGGAAGGGGGTGCTCGATGCTGTTGTTGGGTGATACTGCACAGCTTCCTCCTGTGGGTGACGTGTTGTCACCGGCTCTTTCTGCCGATTACCTGCGCTCCATGTTCCTTGATGTCACACGTGTAGAGCTTACCCAGGTGGTGCGCCAGCTCGACGGTTCGGGAATACTCCATAACGCCACCATGTTGCGTGACATAATACGCAACGGCGAGAACGGATTCATGCCGAAGGTCAGGCTCAAGGGCTTCGCTGATATCTGCGTGGTGACGGGTGAGGAGCTTATTGAGGCCATTGAGGGCAGCTATTCGTCGGTGGGGGTGGAGGAGACCATAATACTGTGCCGCTCGAACAAGCGCGCCAATGTTTATAATGAGGGCATACGCCGTCGCATCCTCTACCGTGAGGAGGAACTGAACCGTGGCGATATGCTCATGGTGGTAAAGAATAACTACTATTGGCGTGAGGTGCTGGGTAAGGAAGACAAGGCTCTGCTCGACAAGATTGACTTCATTGCCAACGGCGATGTGGCGCGCATAGTGCGCGTGGGCGGTGTCGAGGAGATGTACGGTTTCCGCTATGCCAATGTAACGCTGTCGCTCATGGATTATGAGGATTGTGAGATTGATGTAATGATCATGCTCGATACCCTCATGAGCGAGTCGCCGTCGCTGACGCGGGAGGAGAGCGAGCGTCTGTTCATGGCCGTGTGGGAGGATTACCCCGAAATCCGTTCGAAGCGCAAGCGTATGGAGCAGATACGCAACAATCCTTATTATAATGCAATACAGATGAAATACGGCTATGCCGTCACCTGTCACAAGGCTCAGGGTGGCCAGTGGTGCAATGTGTTCTTGGACCAGGGGTATGTCACCGAGGATATGATGACTGCCGACTATTATCGTTGGCTATATACGGCCTTTACACGCGCGACGGAGAAACTGTATCTTGTGAACTGGAAAACTGAAAGGTGAATATGGGAAGGTGAAAACTTAAACGGAAATAAGAAGCTGTTTAAATTTATATCGTTAAGTTTTTTATAGAGCAAAAATAGGGTGT
>JAFYWE010000049.1 GCA_017558165.1 Bacteroidaceae bacterium | reverse complement strand
TTTTTTCATTTTTCAAAGGCGCATAGCGGGCTATGTAACTGCGAAAAAGGGAAAAACAGGCAAAAAAGGGCATAAAAAGACAAGCACTTCTTGAGGACAATGTAAATAATATTTTTGAAAGAAATTTAAACAGCTTCTAAAAATTATCTAAATATTTTATAAATGGAATTTACACTTAAAAATCAGAGCGCATCAAGCGCTATCCTCTCTGTAAACATTCAGGAGGCCGATTATTCTGCTTTGGTTGAGAAACAGTTGAAGAACTTCCGCCAGAAGGCCAATGTTCCAGGTTTCCGTCCCGGTATGGTTCCTATGGGTCTTGTGAAGAAGCAGTATGGTACAGCTGTGAAGGCTGAGGAGATCAACAAATTGTTGCAGACAAAGATCTTTGAGTACATCAGAGAGAATAAGATTGATATGTTGGGTGAGCCACTTCCTATCGAGTCTCAGCAGGCCGGTATCAACATGGCCGAGGATAAGGAGTTCACTTTCGAGTTCGAGATTGCCCTCGCTCCTAAGTTCGAGGCTGTCCTCGACAATAACGACAAGCTCGCTTACTACCGTATACAGCCTACCGAGGAGATGATCAACGGTCAGGTAAATGCTTATGCACAGCGTTGCGGTGAGTACAAGCAGGTTGAGTCTTATGAGAACGGCGACATGCTCAAGGGTACACTCGCCGAGTCAGTAGAGGAGGGTATCGTTGTTCGTGAGGCTGTGATGATGCCTTCATACATGAAGAACGATGACCAGAAGGCTCTCTTTGCTGGTTCAAAGGTGAACGACGTGGTTACATTCAACCCATGTGTTGCATTCGACAACAACGAGGCTGAGCTTGTTTCACTCCTCAAGGTTGAGAAGGGCGAGGTTGCCGCTCACAACGGTGAGTTCACATTCACAATCACAGAGATCACACGTTTCGTGGCAAGCGAGTTGAACCAGACTGTGTTCGACGCTGCTTTCGGTAAGGACGTTGTTACAAACGAGGCTGACTTCCGCGCTAAGATCGCTGAGCAGTTCGAGGCTCGTTTCGAGGTTGAGAGCGACTACAAGCTCCTCATGGATGTACGCACATACCTTATGGAGAAGGTTGGTAAGCTCGAGTATGACGAGGCTATCCTCCGTCGTATCATGGATGGCAGCAAGCAGCCAGGCGAGACTGTAAGCGAGGAGGAGTTCCAGAAGAGCCTTACAGAGCTCACATGGCACCTCATCAAGGAGCAGTTGGCAAGAAAGTTCGAGATCAAGGTTGACGACAACGACGTTCTTGATGTTGCCAAGGCCGCTACACGTGACCAGTTCGCACAGTACGGTATGGCAAACGTGCCTGAGGACTTGCTCGAGAACTACGCTAAGGAGATGCTCAAGCAGGACAAGACACGTGAGGCTCTCATCAACCGCGCTGTAGACGTTAAGCTCATCAACGCTATCAAGGGTGTAGTTACTCTTGAGGAGGAGAAGGTTTCTGTTGAGGACTTCAACAAGAAGGTTTCTGAGAACGCCTGATTATAGAGCTTTTGTTATACGTTCTGGTTCATTGGCTTTGCCGGATGAACCAGAACGGTTTTTAAATTATTACTGTAATAGATTAGTGTTTATCTAAATGAATTGTTGTATGGAGAGAGATGATTTCAGGAAATATGCTACCAAGCATCTTGGCATGAACAGTATGGTACTTGATGATGTCATCAAGGCACAGTCGCAGTATCTTAACCCTTATATCCTTGAGGAGCGTCAGCTTAACGTTACCCAGATGGATGTGTTCTCGCGTCTTATGATGGACAGGATCATCTTCCTAGGTACTCAAATTGACGATTATACAGCCAATACCTTGCAGGCGCAGCTGCTCTATCTCGATTCTGTAGATAGCGGCAAGGATATTTCAATATACATCAACTCTCCTGGTGGCTCTGTATACGCAGGGTTGGGTATCTACGATACAATGCAGTTCATTCAGAGTGATGTCGCTACAATCTGTACAGGTATGGCCGCAAGTATGGCCGCAGTGCTTCTTGTAGCGGGTGCCGAGGGTAAGCGCTCTGCGCTTACACACAGCCGCGTGATGATTCACCAGCCTCTTGGCGGTGTGCAGGGCCAGGCCAGTGATATCGAGATTACAGCGCGCGAGATTCAGAAGCTCAAGAAGGAACTCTACACCATTATCTCTGATCACAGCAAGCAGCCTTTCGACAAGGTGTGGGCCGACAGTGACCGCGACTACTGGATGACAGCAGCCGAGGCTCAGGAGTATGGTATGATTGACCGTGTATTGATTCGTAAAAAGTAATCCGTAGATGGCTGAGAAGAATAAAAGACGTTGCAGTTTCTGTGGCAGGGCCGAGAATGAGGTCGCTTTGCTGATGACCGGAATGACCGGCTTCATCTGCAATGACTGCGTGGAGCAGGCGCATAACATTCTGCGCGAGGAGTCCATGTTGCCAAAGAACGATTTCGAGATGAAGGAACTCCCCAAACCAAAGGAGATAAAGGCTTTCCTCGATGAGTATGTCATTGGTCAGGACGACGCCAAGTGTGCTCTTGCCGTTTCGGTATACAACCATTACAAGCGCCTCATGCAGCGTGGTGCTGCCGATGATGTGGAGATTGAGAAGAGTAACATCATTATGGTGGGAAGCACCGGTACCGGTAAGACTCTTCTTGCGCGTACCATTGCCCGCCTGCTGAAGGTTCCTTTCACCATTGTGGATGCTACCGTGCTTACCGAGGCCGGTTATGTGGGTGAGGATATCGAGAGTATTCTTACACGTCTGCTCCAGGTAGCAGACTACAATGTGGAGGAGGCTGAGCGCGGTATCGTTTTTATTGACGAGATTGACAAGATTGCCCGCAAGAGTGACAATCCGTCAATTACCCGTGACGTCAGCGGTGAGGGTGTACAGCAGGGACTCCTCAAGTTGCTTGAGGGCTCGGTGGTGAATGTGCCTCCCCAGGGCGGCCGCAAGCACCCCGATCAGAAGATGATTCCTGTGAATACAAGACACATTCTCTTTATATGTGGCGGTGCGTTCGATGGAATAGAGAAGAAGATTGCCCAGCGCATGAATACCCACGTGGTGGGCTATGATTCTGTGCAGAACAGCTACAAGATAGACAAGGGTGACATGATGCAGTATATCACTCCGCAGGATCTGCGTTCGTTTGGTCTCATTCCCGAGATTGTCGGCCGTCTGCCAATCCTTACATCATTGCGTCCGCTTGACCGCAAGACACTGCGCAATATCCTTACTGAGCCAAAGAACTCTATCATAAAGCAGTATGTGAAACTGATGGAGATGGATGGTGTGGAGCTTGTGTTCGAGGATGAGGTGCTTGAGTATATCGTTGACATGGCGATAGAGTACAAGCTCGGTGCGCGTGGTCTCCGTTCTATTGTCGAGACCATAATGATGGAGAAGATGTTCGAGATCCCGTCGGCTGATGTCAAGGAGTGTCGTATAACCAAGGAATACGCAAAGGCTCAGGTCGAGAAGAGTGCCGTAGTGAGCAATGCTCTCGCCTGATTCCGTGTGATTGATAATGTTTCCCCTCTGCATTGCGGTGCAGAGGGGTTCGTTTAATCCTGCGGGCTTGTGCGGGGCGGTTGCCGTCTGTGGCAATTGTTGCTAAAATGGGGGTGGACGTTGTTTTTTGTTTCTTTTTACAATATCGCGAAAATATATTTGGAAAAAGTTGTGCGTTTTATTTATATATTTATAACTTTGTTTTCAAATAGGCATATTGTAAAATGACGAAGAAGTGTAATTTGACGGAAGTTCTCAAAGAGAATTTCGGTTTTGATACGTTTAAAGGGGATCAGGAGGCGGTCATCAAGAACCTGCTTGCCGGGAAAGACTCTTTTGTCCTGATGCCTACAGGTGGTGGCAAGTCGCTGTGTTACCAGTTGCCTTCGTTGGTGATGGATGGCACTGCGATAGTCATATCGCCTCTCATTGCCTTGATGAAGAATCAGGTAGATGCCATAAGGAACTTCAGTGAAGAGGATGGCATTGCCCATTTCCTGAATTCGTCTCTTACCAAGCAGGCAATAGAGGAGGTCAAGACTGATGTGCTTTCCGGTAAGACAAAATTGCTTTATGTCGCTCCCGAGTCGCTGACGAAGGAGGATAATGTGGAGTTCCTTAAGAGCATCAAGATATCGTTCTATGCTATTGACGAGGCGCATTGTATCTCGGAGTGGGGACATGACTTCCGTCCCGAGTACCGTCGCATAAGGCCTATAATAAACGAAATTGGCAAGGCGCCCATAATTGCGCTTACGGCAACGGCAACGACCAAGGTGCGTGACGACATCAAGAAGAACCTTGGGATACAGGATGCCGCGGACTTCAAATCGTCATTCAATAGGGCGAATCTTTACTATGAGGTGCGCTCAAAGACAAAGAATGTGGACAAGGACATCATCAAGTTCATAAAGTCCAATCCCGGCAAGTCGGGTATAATCTATTGTCTCAGCCGCAAGAAGGTAGAGGAACTTGCCGAAATCCTCCAGACAAACGAGATATCGGCAAAGGCATATCATGCGGGAATGGATTCTGCCATGCGATCGCAGACGCAGGACGATTTCATAATGGAAAAGATAGATGTCATTGTGGCTACAATCGCGTTCGGAATGGGTATTGACAAACCCGATGTACGCTATGTGATACACTATGACATTCCGAAGAGTCTCGAGGGTTACTATCAGGAGACGGGGCGTGCCGGCCGTGATGGTGGTGAGGGACAATGTATAGCGTTCTATAATAGCAAGGACCTTCAGAAACTGGAAAAGTTCCTCGAGGGTAAACCTTTGGCCGAGCAGTACATTGGCCGTCAGTTGCTCTATGAGACAACTGCGTATGCAGAATCATCCGTGTGTAGAAGAAAATTGTTGTTACATTATTTTGGTGAAAATTACGACGTGGAAAATTGTGGAAATTGTGACAACTGTCTCTCTCCAAAGAAACAGGTAGAAGCAAAGGAGATGCTTGAGGCAGTTATTGAGACCATTTTGGCATTAAAGGAGAATTTCAAGGCTGAGTATGTCATAGACGTACTTCTTGGCAAGGAGACTGCAGATGTCCTTTCGCACAGACATGATGAGCTCGAGTGCTTCGGCTGTGGTGATGATGAGGATGCAA
>JAFYWE010000048.1 GCA_017558165.1 Bacteroidaceae bacterium | reverse complement strand
TCCCGAACCTTGTGTGAGGGATCTCAAATAAAAAGGTGATAACTGCGTTACGCGGCAAGACTGTAGGGGTGGGGTCTGCCCGCCCGTTACAATAAAAACAGACTAAAACAAATATTATGTATAAGATAGTATCGAAAGAGCAGTTCTCGGAAAAGGTTTTCCGTCTGCGTGTAGAGGCTCCGCTTATAGCAAAGGCATACAGAGCCGGTAATTTCGTGATAATCAGGGTCGGCGAGAAGGGTGAGCGTATTCCCTTGACTATCGCTCATGCCGATGCCGAGAAGGGTATCATCACTCTTGTTATCCAGAAGGTGGGTCTTAGCTCAAGCCGCCTGTGTGACTTGAACGAGGGTGATTATATTACTGACGTGGTAGGCCCTCTCGGTCAGGCTACTCACATCGAGAATTTCGGTACTGTAGTATGCGCCGGCGGTGGTGTGGGTGTTGCGCCCATGTTGCCTATTGCGGCGGCACTCAAGAAGGCTGGTAACCGTGTGATTTCTGTGCTTGCCGGCCGTTCAAAGGATCTCATTATCCTTGAGAAGGAGGTTCGTGAGGTGTCGGATGAGGTGATCATCATGACCGATGACGGCTCATACGGCGACAAGGGTCTTGTTACCGAGGGTATTGAGCGTGTCATCAAGCGTGAGAAGGTTGACCACTGCGTGGCAATCGGTCCTGCGATAATGATGAAGTTTGTGTGCAAGCTCACAAAGCAGTACGAGATTCCTACCGTAGTATCTCTCAACACCATTATGGTGGACGGTACCGGTATGTGCGGTGCCTGTCGTGTGACTGTCGGCGGAAAGACAAAGTTCGTTTGTGTCGATGGTCCTGAGTTCGACGGTCATCAGGTTGACTTTGACGGAATGATGCAGCGTCTTGGCTCTTTCAGGGCCGAGGAGACAAAGGAGATGGAGAAACTTGGCAAGGCCGAGGAGTGCTCAAGCGAGTGCGATGAGCTCACCAACCGCGATGCGGCTTGGCGTGTTGAGCTCCGTAACAAGATGAAGCCAAAGGAGCGTACAGCCATTGAACGTTGCCCTATGCCGGAGCTTGAGCCCGCTTATCGCGCGACAAAGTTGCGTGAGGAGGTAAATACCGGCTTTACAAAGGAGATGGCTCTTGTTGAGGCACAGCGTTGTCTTGACTGTCCAAAGCCTGCTTGTATGGAGGGTTGTCCTGTAAGCATCAATATTCCATCATTCGTCAAGAATATCGAGCGCGGTGAGTTTATCAAGGCTGCACAGGTGCTCAAGATGACAAGTTCGTTGCCAGCTGTGTGTGGTCGTGTGTGTCCACAGGAAAAGCAGTGCGAGAGCAAGTGTATACATCTGAAGATGGGTCACAAGGCTGTCGCTATCGGTGGTCTGGAGCGTTTCGCTGCCGATTATGCACGCGAGAGCGGTGAGATGCCTGCTCCACAGGTTGCCGCGTCAAACGGCATAAAGGTTGCTGTAGTCGGTTCTGGACCTGCAGGTCTCTCGTTTGCAGGCGATATGGCGAAATTGGGTTACGCCGTTACCGTATATGAGGCATTGCATGAGATTGGCGGTGTGCTCAAGTATGGTATCCCTGAGTTCCGTTTGCCTAATGCCATTGTCGAGCACGAGATTGAGAACCTGCGTGCAATGGGCGTGGAGTTTATCAAGGACTGCGTTGTGGGTAAGACAATCTCTATCGCGCAGTTGCAGGACGAGGGCTTCAAGGGCGTGTTCGTGGCATCGGGTGCCGGTTTGCCTAACTTCATGAATATCCCAGGCGAGAACTCCAACAACATCATGTCGTCAAACGAGTATCTTACCCGTGTAAACCTCATGGATGCGGCTAACCCCGAGACAGATACTCCAATCTGTAAGGGCAAGAGTGTTGCTGTCATTGGTGGCGGTAACACAGCGATGGACTCTGTACGTACTGCACTCCGTTTGGGTGCCGAGCGTGCGATGATTATCTATCGCCGTAGCGAGGCAGAGATGCCAGCGCGTCTTGAGGAGGTGAAGCACGCGAAAGAGGAGGGTGTTGAGTTCCTTACATTGCATAACCCCATTGAGTATATTGCCGATGAGAAAGGTTGCGTGAAGCAGATTGTGCTGCAGAAGATGGAGCTTGGTGAGCCTGATGCTTCTGGCCGTCGTTCACCAGTTCCTGTTAAGGGTGCAATTGAGACAATCGATATCGATGTGGCTGTTGTGGCAGTCGGTGTATCTCCAAATCCGCTTGTACCTACATCGGTAGAGGGTCTGGAGCTCGGTCGTAAGAATACAATTGCTGTAAATGAGAACATGCAGTCTTCGATTCCGTTCCTTTATGCCGGTGGTGACATCGTTCGCGGTGGTGCTACTGTAATCCTTGCGATGGGTGACGGACGTCACGCAGCAGCGGCTATGCACGAGCAGTTGAGCAAGTAAGACATCATAATTTTGTATAAAAAATCACTCTGTCCGTTGGATGGAGTGATTTTTTTTAGGTAATTAAGATGTTGTTTAGTAATGTGTAAAAAATAACCAGCATCAGTTATGTCATCCTGAGCAAGAGCGAAGGATCTGTAAACACCTACGCGTATGTATTCAAATTGAACTCCGTTTAGGTTTTTATCATTCCCCTCCGTCACTTCGTGACACCTCCAGCCTCGCCAGCGAGTGGAGGAACTTTTTGCAATATCTGTCACTCAAGTCTTTAAGTTCAAGTTTTAGCAGATCTTCAAACCTTTATAAAAGATATTAGTGCTCCTCTTGTTTGAAATCAAGAGGAGCTCCGCGAAGCGGTGAGGAGATAAAGCAATATAAAGCAATAATATAGGCGTTGACCCAAAATTGGTTTGTCATACTGAGCGTAGCGAAGTATCTCTATTCGGTGCGTTCTTGAGATCCAATGCTTCCAGCGATCTTGCAAACACTCGTTGTAAAACTCAAGTAAACTTGCTTTAACTCGTTTGATTGCAAAATTCACGTTCGTTATTGACTTTAGCCCTTTCGGGCGTCGACCGTTGGTTCGCTACGTTCAGTATGAACTACTTTGGGGCAACTGCTATATTGTTACAAAAAAATCCCCTCCGTCACTTTGCGACACCTCCAGCCTCGCCGGCGAGTGGAGGAGCTTTTGTAATAGCTGTCATTTTGACTATTCCTGAGTACAAAATTCATTGTTAATATACGTTGTTAACATATATTAACAATTCGGGGGGGTAAAATGTCTACTTTTAAGTAGATTTGTGAAAAATTAGGATGTTGAGTATACCTGCGGTATGTGGCGCGGTGCCGTAGAATGTGCACAGGATACTCATATGGCGATTCGAGCAAAACTTATAACTAAAACAATACAATTATGAAAGAATACAAAAAACCAATGGTGACTGAAATTGAGATGACTTCTCAGGGTCTTATTGCTGCCTCAGAGTTGAGGTATATAAACGAGAGTGCCGACAAGAACAGCGAGGTGCTTGCAGGCGAGAGACGTGGCGAGTGGGGCAGTCTTTGGAAATGATTCGCTACTGAATGACTTACAAGAAAAAATGAATTTTGTTATGATTAAGAATTTACTGAAGAAGTTGAGCGCGGCACTGATGCTCGTAGCTCTTTTTGGCGCTGTGCCTGCTGTTGCGCAGGAGAGACTTTACATTGAGGAGTGGTCTTTCACTCCCGGTGGCGAAACGGATTATTTCACTATTGCACTTGAGAACGGTGCGTACGATGACTACACAGCATTTCAGTTTGATTTGGTTCTGCCTGCAGGATTGGAGATTGCATA
>JAFYWE010000047.1 GCA_017558165.1 Bacteroidaceae bacterium | reverse complement strand
TCGGATTCCGCCTGCCGGCCGCATTCGACAACCGCCCGCTCAAGTTCGAGGAGTTCGAGGAGCTCACCCCGCAAACGATTTATGTGACTGCCACCCCGGCCGACTACGAGCTCGACAAGAGCGAGGGCGTCGTAGTGGAACAGGTAATACGCCCGACAGGACTCCTTGACCCGATAATCGAGGTACGCCCGCTCGCCAACCAGGTAGATGACCTCATGGAAGAGATACAGTTGCGCGTGGAACGCGAGGAGCGCGTGCTTGTCACCACCCTCACCAAACGCATGGCAGAGGAGCTGACAGATTACCTGTTGAAGAACGGCGTACGATGCAACTACATACACAGCGACGTTGACACCCTTGAGCGCATACAGATTATGACTGACCTTCGCGAGGGTCTCTACGATGTGCTCATTGGCGTAAACCTGTTACGCGAGGGACTTGACCTTCCCGAGGTATCACTTGTTGCCATCCTTGACGCCGACAAGGAGGGATTCCTGCGTAGCCACCGTTCACTCACACAGACGGCGGGACGCGCAGCACGTAATGTCAACGGAACCGTGATATTCTACGCCGACAACATAACGGCAAGTATGAAACGCACGATGGACGAGACTGCACGCCGTCGCGAGAAACAGATGCGCTACAACAAGGAGCACGGCATAACGCCGACCCAGATAAAGAAGGAGATAAGCAACGTGCTTGCCGCCGACAGAAAGGAGAAGGAAGGAAAGAGCATAAGGATGTACAGCGAGGATACCCGCCAGATACCGGTTGCATGCGACCCTATCGTGGAATACATGAGCGCCGAGCAGCTCAAGAAGAGTATAGAGCGTACACGCCGCCTCATGGAAGAGGCTGCCGCAAAGATGGAGTTCGTGGAGGCGGCACAATACCGCGATGAGATGTTCAAGCTACAGGAACTGCTCAAAAACAAGGAATGATATACAGGACAACAATAAATTAATTACCTTTACAAAATCAAAACATAGATAACATGCTATTATACAGTCTTACAAATCTGGAGATGCTTTGGAGCGGCAGCAACGAGGCGCGCTTTGCAATATTCATAGCATCGGCCATAATCCTGTTCTACACCTGCGACATTATTTTCCGCAAGGTTGTCATACCGGTCGTGAAAAAAGTTACAGCGAAAACGGTATCAAGATGGGATGACACACTCTTCAACGAGGATGTACTCACGAACATATCAAGACTTATACCGCCGCTTGTCCTGATGCTCATCCTGCCATACCTTTTCGAAAAGTCCCACGGCATCTTTTTCTGGACAGACAAGATCATCAACATATACATTGTCGCGACAGCCACACGATTGTCCTTCGCCATATTCAACTCACTTTACGACATCTACAATCAGGACAAGAGAGCAAAGAACAGGACCCTGAAAGGAGTCTTTGAGATGTTCAAGATCATTTCGCTGTGCATCGGAGCCATCATCATCATAAGCATAGTCGTAGACAAGAACCCTGCAAACATCCTCACTGGACTCGGTGCCATGGCGGCGGTGCTGATGCTTGTATTCAAGGACCCCATCATGGGCCTTGTCGCAGGCGTACAGCTATCGGTAAATGACATGTTGCGCCAGGGCGACTGGATAACACTCCCCAAGCACAATGCCGACGGAGAGGTGATAGAAGTGACACTCACCACCGTAAAGGTGCAGAATTGGGACAAGACAATAACCACCATCCCTCCTTACGTACTTGTCAGCGAGTCGTTCCAGAACTGGAGAGGAATGTTCGACAGCGGTGGCCGACGCATAAAGCGCTCACTCTACATAGACATGAACACCATCGGGTTCTGCACTAAGGAGCAGGTCGAGAAGTTCAGGCAAAAGGGATGGCTCAACGGCATTGAGTGCGATGACGAGCACATGGTGAACCTTACAGTCCTACGCAACTACCTCGACATCTACCTGCGCAACAACAAACGTGTCAATCACGATCTTATATTCATGATACGCCAACTACAGCCCACAGCACAGGGATTGCCTCTTGAGCTGTACTTCTTCTCGGCAGATACAGCCTGGATTGCATACGAGCACCTGCAGGCCGACGTATTCGAGCACATATTCGCGATTATGCCGGAGTTCGGTCTCAAGGTATTTCAGACACCATCAGGAATGGATTTCGCCAATTTCACGACCGGCGCACAGAACCAGGATTAAAAGACAGAAAAACTACAAACTCCCTGCGATGGCATTACCATTGCAGGGAGTTTGCTTATATAACAATCCGGGCTGTTTATTATCCAAGATAACGTTTTGAATATTTACTGATTATTATTTGTATAATAGAAATATACAAGTGATCTTTGAGAAATCGTTTTTTTAGCTTTGACAACACGCGTTCATCGCAACCCGCGCGGCACGACTGAAAGCCGTACTACGCGCGACCCGTTGCTACGCATATTGTCGAAGGCCACGTTCCGGATATTTTATTATTTGTACAACAGGAATATACATGGAATCTTCGACAAATCGGGAACGTGACCTTTCCACTCCTTTACCGTCCTGGTACGCACGTACTCATCATCACAGGTGAGATTTGCAGCAATGCACAATTTTGTAGTCGGGCGGCAGTTCTTGATTATATCCTCTATCATCTTTCCGTTCCTGTACGGGGTCTCAATGAACAGCTGTGTCTGCTCCTCGCTGTAAATGCGCTGTTCAAGCTGACGCAGTTTCTTCGCACGCTCCTCGGGTTTGATGGGGAGATAGCCGTTGAAAGCAAAACTCTGCCCATTGAAGCCAGAAGCCATTACAGAGAGAATTATACTTGAAGGACCCACAAGAGGCACCACTTTCAAACCCTTGCGCTGGGCTATTGCAACCACGTCGGCACCTGGGTCGGCCACTGCAGGGCAACCTGCCTCGGAGATGACACCCATAGACTTACCGTCGCACAGCGGGCGCAGATAGCCCGATATATCCTGTGGCGATGTATGCTTGTTGAGTTCAAAGAATTGTGAACCGTCAATATCGAACTGCGGATCCACAGCGCGCAGAAAGCGGCGTGCCGAACGCAGATCCTCAACTATGAAATGGCGTATGCCACCGATAATTTCCCTGTTATACAGCGGCAACACCTTATCAATGGCAGTATCTCCCAATGTCACCGGCAATAAATATAATGCAGTCTCCATCATTACAAATCCTTTAGTTGGGCATACATCTTCTTACCCTTGGCATGATACGACCATAGGATCGAGAAGCCCGTACGCTCCTTTATTTCATTGGCGCGCACAACGGCAAGGTTTGCCTCGCGCACTGCCATATAATCATTTTTCATTCTCCTGAAATCACGCCTTGCCCTGACCACCGCCCTGCAATGCGCCCATGAGCCGCCCAAAGCGAACTTGAGTGCAGCCACATAGTCAAGCACACAACGCACTGCCATCACACGGCAGAGTTCATCCGACGGCAGGTTCTTGTAGAGCATCAACAGGTTATTGCGGAAATTAAGATAGCTCTTTCGCGGATTGCCCACCGAAAGCGTTGCACCACCAACGTGATACACCGTACTGGCCGGCACACATACAATGCGGTGTCCACGTGCACGCAATCGCCAGCAGAGGTCAATCTCCTCCATATGCGCGAAGAATCGGCCGTCAAGCCCGCCCGCATCGCGGTATGCAGCAGTACGTATCAAGAGCGCCGCACCTGTTGCCCAGAAAATATCCGCGACAGTATCATACTGCCCTTTGTCCTCCTCAACCGTATCAAAGATGCGTCCACGGCAGAACGGATAGCCATAACGGTCAATGAAACCGCCCGCAGCACCTGCATACTCGAAATGGCTCTTGCGCTTGTAGTCAAGCACCTTGGGTTGGCAGGCAACGACGTTTTCATCAGCATCAAGCGCAGCCATCAAAGGCTCAAGCCACCCTGGCGTAACCTCAACATCAGAGTTCAGCAACAAAACATACTCGGTACCGATATGCTCTATCACCCTGTTGTATCCCTCGGCAAAACCGTAGTTCCTGTCGAGCAAAACAAGCTCTACCCCCGGGAAACGCTCCTTCATAAATGCCACCGAACCATCGGTCGATGCATTGTCAGCAACCACAATCCGTGCACCGGGACTATTCTGTAACACCGAAGGGAGGAAACGCCCGAGCATCTCCTCACCATTGTAGTTCAATATGGCAACCGTTACCTTACACATGGGAATCAATCGGCAAAGCCCATTATCTCGTCGGCCAGCAGAGCCGACTTGTCCTCATTGAAACCACCCAGCCTTACACGTACCAGACGATTCACATACTCGGCCTTTGACGGCATCTCGACACGTATATAATTGCTTGTAAAACCACCCATAGGCATTCCTGAACGCGGTTTCTCAAAGAGCACCACGGCCTCCTTGCCTATGTGACGCTCATAGAATGCTAGGCGTTTCTCCTCGCTGAGGGCAATAAGCAACTGACTACGGCGGTGTTTCTCGGCTGGAGATACCGCACCGTCAATCCTGAGAGCCATTGTTCCGGGGCGCTCCGAGTAGCTGAAAACGTGTAACTGTGATATATCGAGTCCCTTGATGAAATCGTAAGCCTTGGCAAACAGTTCCTCGCTCTCGCCACGTGTACCCACAATCACGTCCACACCTATGAAGGCATCGGGCAAAAGCTCACGTACCCTCGCAATCTTCTGCGCGAAGAATGCGGTATCGTAACGGCGATGCATAAGTTTGAGCACCTCGTCGCTACCGGCCTGCAACGGAATATGGAAATGTGGCATGAAACTGCGCGACTGCGCTACATACTCTATTATCTCATCGGTGATGAGGTTAGGTTCTATCGATGATATACGATAGCGGTCTATTCCCTGCACACCATCGAGAGCTTTCACAAGCGAAACGAAACTCTCGCCGGTACTCTTGCCGAAGTCGCCGATGTTTACACCGGTTATCACTATCTCCTTTCCACCCTCGGCCGCAGCCTTGGTAGCCTGCTCGACGAGCTCGCTCACATACGGATTACGGCTACGTCCACGCGCGAAAGGTATGGTACAGTAAGTACAGAAGTAGTCACAGCCGTCCTGCACCTTCAGGAAATAGCGTGTGCGGTCACCACGCGAGCATGAGTGCACGAAGTTGCGCACATCCTTTGCCGGCACGGCGTACCACTCACCGCCATCGTTATGCTTAACGAGATTACCGAGATGCTCAAGCACCTCACCCTTCTTGTCAATACCCAGTACCACATCGACACCGAGCTCCTTCGAGAGCTTCTCGGCCGACAGCTGGGCATAGCATCCGGTAACGACCACATAGGCCCCGGGGTTCTGACGCACAAGCTTGTGGATTACCTGACGGCACTTCTTCTCGGCCTCCTGCGTAACGGCACAGCTGTTGATGATACATATATCGGCTTTCTCGCCTCTTTTGGCGGTACGTATACCGGCCTCCTGCAGACGACGCTCTATTGTTGCCGTCTCCGAGAAGTTCAATTTACACCCCAAGGTGTAGTAGACCGCCTTCTTATCCTTAAAAACAGTATAGTCTATCATTGGTTGATTTTCAAACTTACGCGAAAATAGTATCTTTTTTTATAATACGTGAAGCCTGATAACAAAAAATAATAACAAACCGGCTTTAACAGCCGGTTTGTTATTATCATATTTACCGATACCGGTAAACAAAATCCGTAATTTAAGAACAATCCCTTTACCCTTAAAGGGTAAGAGATTGTCTGCACCTTAAAGGTACAATTACTCTGCTGGGGTAACCTCAGTAGCAACCTTACCACCTGCGTCAGGACCTGGAGCTGCTGCTGGAATAACCTCTGTTGCTGCAGCAGGAACAACTGCTGTTGCTACAGACTCATCAATTGAATCAGTTGCTACGCGCTCAGCTGCTGGAGTGTTGTTACCACCGCAAGCTACGCAAGCAAGAGCCAATACTGCTACATAGAAAAACTTCTTCATAACTGTATAATATTATTAAATATCACCTACTCCCTTTTTAGCGTTTCGGCAAACCTCTTTCATGAAAACGGTTGCAAATTTACTACATTTTATTTATATTTTGCAAACATTTTGAAAAATTTATCCGCGATTTACGCAATAAAGAGCAAATCTGTCATTTTCAACCCCCTGAAAATGACAGATTTGCTATAAAGGAATCCAAATCAAAGCAGAATCTTATGCACCGTCCTGCCTGTAGCGCCCTTGACCACGACAATGTATGAACCGTGTGGCTGGCTCGCTACATTGAGTGCGAAATTACCGCAATCACCGGTTACCGTAGCCGATGCCACAAGCACTCCACCCATGTTGTATACGGCAACCTCGGTTCCAGCCGCCAACTCGCCGTTGCACAGAAGCATTCCGTACGCAACCGAGAATGTGACAACCTGGCCGGTTACAGCACCCACGCCTGTATCATTCCTGTTCACCGGAGTAAAGAGCAACTTGTAGTTTCTTGTACCCGATGACGGAATCTGGTATGTGCTGAGCGTACCAGTACCCTGACCGCAGCTACCGTTACCGACACCCAGCTGCTGGGCATCGAAGTGGGCATAGATATTGCCGTCCTTCTCAAGATTCCATGTATGGGCGGCATTCTTCAGCTGTGTATCGTTGTAGTGAAGCAGAGAGAAGGCTACGTCATCCTGTGCCTGAATCTTCACGCCAACACCGCTCTCGGCATTGTAGAGTGTGAGGTCACGCAAACCCTCGCGGTTAGCCATACTCTGTGGCTTGGGATAAGGCTCGAACATATCGGCAACCGTAGTATGGTAACGGCCGAGGAAAGAGCCGCCCTTGCGGTCGATATAATTCTCCCATGGACCACGCGCATAGTACTCTACCTGCTCCATTCCTGCAGGGAATGCCATCTCAAGACCCACACGACGCAGGTTCTTCACATTGATGGTATACTTGGCGTGGAGCAATATCTCGCCATTGCCATAAATGGTATATGCGAACACATAATTACAGTTCTTACCGCTTGCGGTCACCTTCACGGTAGCGCTCTTTGCATCGCCTGCAAGCGAGAATGTAGCACTCTTTGATGAGATACCGTTAGCATCGGAGTAGTTATTGAGGCTCTCTGTAGGGCCGTCATTCTCTACCCAGCGGTAGTTGCTGTACTCCGGACCTGATGCAATCAGTTCGTTTCCGCCAACATTCCATGAGAGGAGTGTACCGTTTGTCGCGAACTCAATGCTTACATTGTCATTCTTGAAGATGCGACCCTTTGAGGTAGTGCTCATTGTAAGGGTCTCGTCACCTGCAGTCGCGGCAACAGTAGACGGACGTTTGGCAAGGACGTACTGCTTTGAAGCCACGGCATAGCCGGCCTCAACCCAAGACTGGGCATCCTTGTGGCAAACATCAATGTTCAACAGGAGTTCCTCGCCCTCAACAGCCGATGTTGTATAAGGAATCTCTACAGTAGCCTGCACATTCGGTGCAACAGCAGGTAACTCCACCACCCCGCTCTCGACCTCGACGCCATTGCTGAGCAATGTATACTTGAGGCTGAAACCGTCGAGAGAGATAAAGTCATATGCATTCTTGATGACAAGTTTCTTTGATGAGGCATCGAAAGAGACGAACTTGATGTACTGGTACACGCTCTTTACCTCTGTGAGCTCAGGGCTCCAAGCACGGTCGGCTGTTACAAGACCGTTGTTCACGAAATTACCCTGGTGAGGACCAGGATAATCGGAACCTGTACGGTACTTGTTGTAACCGTTCACCTCAAGCTTTCCTTTCTTTATATCATCGGCCGCATAGATTGACTGGTCAACCCAATCCCATACGCAACCGCCGATACCGTACTTGCTGCCCTCGATGGCATCCCAGTACTCCTGGAGATTACCTACGGCATTACCCATGGCATGGGCATACTCGCACATGAAATATGGCTGCTGTCTGTTGTTATATGTACATCTTGACTGCACCTCGCTCACGGTAGGATACATCTCGGACCAGATATCGGTGTGCGCAGTTCCGGCACGTGAAGCACCCTCGTAGTGTATCGGGCGTGGGTCAAGAGCACGTGTTGCGGCATATGTGTGTGCGAAATTGCTTCCACCACCACTCTCGTTACCGAGTGACCAGAAGATTACAGACGGGAAGTTACGGTCGCGGTACACCATACGCACGGTACGGTCAATGTACTGCGCCTTCCAGCTCGCCTCGTTGGTGATACCACCGCCTTCACCACCCTGATCCCAGCTGAAGTGACACTCGACATCAGCCTCGTCCATACAGTAGAGACCATAGTAGTCGAACATCGCGTTCATCTTTGCCTGGCGTGGATAGTGGCTTGTACGCACGGTATTCATGTTGGCCTGCTTGAACATCATCACGTCCTCAAGCATTGTGGCAACGTCAACCGAGCGGCCTGTCACGGGGTGTGTATCCTGCAGGTTGGCACCCTTGAAGAGCACCTGCTCGCCGTTGATATATACAAGTCCGTTCTTTATCTCGATGTTACGGAAACCGTATTTTGTAGAGAACACATGTTCCTCGTTGCCGGCAACGTCCTTCTGCGCCACTACAACAGTATAGAGGACAGGAGTCTCGGCACTCCACAACTGCAGACCCGTAAGACCTGCGAAAGCGACATCAGCACTCTTCATTGTCTCGCCAGCCGCGAACTCGACGGCAACGCTCTTTCTTGCGACCTCACTGCCATCGGGAGCAAGCAATGCCACCTCCACGTTCTTTGCCACAGCCTCGCCATCGCGGTTGTCGACCTCAAGGGCAACATTCATCGAGCCGCTCTTGTAACCATCGGCTGCTGAGAGTGAACTTGTGATATAATGGTCACGCACGAAGGTCTTAGGCGCCGCAAAAAGGAATACATCGCGGTGGATACCGCTCATGTGCCACATGTCCTGACCCTCAAGATATGAGGCATCGCTCCAACGAACCACCTGTACGCACACGTTGTTCTTTCCATTGCGTATGTGGCCTGTGACATCGAACTCGGCATCATTGTTACCGCTCTGGGTATAACCCACATACTCGCCGTTCATCCATATGAACGCCGCACCGTATATACCGTCAAAGTGCAGGAAGACACGCTTGTCGCCCCAGTTTGCAGGAAGTTCGAAATCACGGCGATATGATGCCACGGAGTTCAGCAAACCATCCTTCATCTGGATGAGAGGAGGATTGTTCTTGAACGGATAGTTCACGTTGATGTAAAGAGGATCGCCGTAGCCCTCCATCTCAAGACAAGAAGGCACCTTGATGGTCTTCCATGAAGAGACATCCACATCATCGCCCCAGAAGGCATTCTTGCCAGGGCGCTCGGCTGTTGTCTCAACCCAGTTGATGCTCCACATACCGTTTAGGCTGAGGTACTCGGCACTTTCGGGCTCAAGCCATGGGAACTCATAGCGGGCATCCTGCTTCATGCCGGCAGCCGATGAGTATGGCATATATGTAGCATGCCCGTTCTCCTTGTTCTCACCAAAGAAGGTCTCATCCTCCCACACGTTAGGGGTAGGCAGGTCATCGGCTATTACCTTTTCAAGAGTAAAGAGTGAACCGTTGCTGTAGCCCGACACCATAGAGAGGTTCTTGCCATCAGCCTTCATGCCATACCAGGCACCGCTGTTCTTTGAATTGATGCGGTACACGCCTTTCTGACCCTCTACAGGAACGAACTGCAACTGCTGGTTCGAGTTGCTGTACGAAGGATCCCACAGAAGCGGATACTTGACACCGCCGAGAGCCACGTCAATGGCCTTGCCGAAGTAAGGGCCGTATATCTGGCAATACTCCACACCCGTTGCTGTACGGCGCAACTGCCAAACGAAGTTCGCCTTGCTGTCCGCGTTGTACTCGTCAAGGTATATTCTTGCATTGTTCGCATTGTTGCCACGGGTATTCAGGGCATAGCCGCTGTTTACCTCACGGATAACAAAATACTCGCCTATTACCGGCAGATAGTTGACCTTGTTCTCCTTTACATACTGCAGGCGGAAGTGCGTGCTCTCACCGCTTGCACCGCTCTCCATGAGCAACGATCCGTTGCTCTGCACCTTGAGCACGAGCGACTGGTTACTGTTGCACAGCAGTTGGACAATACCCTCGGCCTCATCCACCACGTTCACCAAGAACGACTGGTTGTCGGTACATGTAGCCTCCCACTGCAACAGTTTGCCGGGCGTGCTTGAAGAGAGCGCCATATCGGCAGCCTGTCCGTAATTCTCGTTGTAAAGCGCATACACAGGCTCTTTTGAAGAGAGCGAGACAAATGTCCACTCCTGACCCAAAGAGGCCTCATCAACATTTGCAACACTCAGGTAAGTACTGTGCGCGGCCTTATTGCCATTGGTAACGGCCTTGCCTGTAGCAACGCTGACAAGACGGTATACACCACCGTCCTGCGGAAGCGATGCCGCAAACGAAGCCACCACTGAAAGCAACAGCACCGCAACGGTCAAAAAAGTCTTTTTCATATCAGATTAATTATAGGTTTATTATCAACACCGCTTGGCAATTGCCCATAAAGCGCCAAGTTTATACAAATTTATGAAAACAAAAAGAGACTGACAAATTTATACACACCGGTTATACATTATAATAGATTTTAATATACAATAATTGCATATAAACTAATTTATGAGTATTTTTGCAATC
>JAFYWE010000046.1 GCA_017558165.1 Bacteroidaceae bacterium | reverse complement strand
GTAGGCCCACGCCGCGAGTTTATCGAAAGCAACGCTACATACGCGAACATCGATGCATAATAATAAAACCATCAACAAAAAACACGAGCCACGTGGCTCGTGTTTTTTGTTTTATAACATTTGTATGCTAATGCGACTATTACACCTTTAAGAAAACCTTCTTACTATAAAGGAAATAAAGGAGACACCAACATACCAGTATATAACAGCACCACCATCCAAGTGCATAATAATCCTCGGGTAAAGATTTAAGGAGACCGCCAAACAATGTATTGACAGGTTTCCCGAAATCAAGAAACTGCTGTGCAAGGTATATTGTTATTGAGTTCATTCCAATCACGCGGAAAGGAAACGCCCAATTGCGCCACTGCAACACATCAACAACAAGATAAAACAGTGCGAACAACAACAGCGACCAGCCACCGGCACAGCACACAAACGAACTGCTCCAAAGGTTCTTGTTTATAGGAAACGTAATGTCCCACAGATAACCTGCAGCAAGCAACACTGTTGCCGCACCAAGCATAACCAACACCTTCTTGTATTCGTTTGCAAAACTCTTTGAGCGCACGAATTCACCGGTAAAGATACCCAACATGGCAGTCACGATAGCCGGCAAGGTTGAGAGCAGGCCTTCGGG
This sequence comes from Bacteroidaceae bacterium, assembly GCA_017558165.1. Lineage (GTDB taxonomy): Bacteria > Bacteroidota > Bacteroidia > Bacteroidales > Bacteroidaceae > HGM04593. The sequence continues at coordinate 9,465 of JAFYWE010000046.1, read as the reverse complement.
ATCATGTATTTCATTGTGCAATGCGCCGGGCAAGAAGTAACGGTCAACATAACCGACAACACTACCCTCCATTGAGAATGATGATGCACCATCAGGAGCATCGGGTGCCACTACAAGCGCAAGCAACGCCCAATATCCAAGCAGAATCACAGCCGAGAGCAGCGCCAGCAGCCATTTGCGTTTGAGCCATATATAGAGCAATGAGGCAAACATCCATGCCAATCCGATGCGCCCGAGCACACTCGCATAACGCAGTGTCTCAAAGTCAAACTGCAGCAAGCCGTTGTACACGACACCCAACAGTACAAGTATCATGCCGCGCTTAACAACCTTAAGCGAGATACTCCCTCGGGACTTCCCAAGCGACAGCTGTTTTGCCATTGAGAAAGGGAAAGATATACCGGCAAGGAACAAGAACAGAGGGAATATCAGGTCATAGAACGTGAAACCATCCCACTGTGAGTGCCCCATCTGCTCACCAAGGAATTTCAGACCCGGGAAAAGCGATGCAAGGCAAATGAGCACAACTTCGCCACCCATGATAAATGACATATCAAATCCACGCAACACGTCTAGTGAAAGCAGACGTCCGTTCTTCTTTTTCATAATATTCATTCTATTATCAAATCCTCCACAACTACTTTCGGTACATAGTGAACATCATCCTCGCGGTAGTAGGAATGGTCATCAGCCTCCTTTATATCTACAAGTTGAATCTTCTCGGCACTCTTTCCAATGGCCACAAGCATCAGCGGCTCAAGGCCAAGACCGAGAGCATCCATAATACCTTGCTTATCGAATGAGAGGATGCATAAGCCGTTAAGACCTATCTCCACAGCCTGTAACAGCATACTCTGCACAGATATACCCAAATCAATATAAGTACTGGTACGGGGAGGAATGGATGAACATATGACGATGAACGCATTGGGCTCTGTACCCGGCAACGGAAGCCGCACATCAGTAATGGCAGCCCCCATGGAGATATAAGGAAGCACCTTATGGACCTCATCAGCCGTAACAAGCCTGAAACGGAGAACCTGACGGTTACGGGCAGAAGCCACTTTAGTATTTACTGCCACAATGCGCCTTAGCTGGTCAGGACGCACAATAAAGGAATTATCATACCCACGCGTACTGCGGTTACGCTCAAGAAGCGTCGCCAGCGAGTTCCTTGATTTCCCCGTCTGTACTCCCGTTACAGCACGGTGCTGCTCCATTTTCTTTTCAAGATAATTATCTGCCATAGATTTTCGGAAATAAAAAAAAGAGTCTCATGACTGAGACTCTCTGAGGTACCTGGCGGATTCGAACCGCCGTACATGGTTTTGCAGACCACTGACTAAGCCACTCATCCAAGGTACCGGTTGCTTTTAGCGATGACAAAGGTAAGACATTTTTTGTGAATGACAAACAAAGAAGAGGCTTTTTTGTCATTTCAGAGCTATTTTGAGCAAATATTTGGACTTTTACTCACATAATAGACTATAAAAGTCTATATTCGCACACGATTTATGATATACAAGGTAGAAAGTTTCATCTCAAGACACAACCTGCTCACACAAGGAGCAAAGGTTCTTGTTGCACTTAGCGGCGGAGCAGACTCCGTAGCCTTGCTTGTCGCGCTCATAAAACTCGGCTACAGATGTGAGGCCATACACTGCAATTTCCACCTGCGCGGTATAGAAAGTGACCGTGACGAACGTTTCGTGCAGGAACTATGTGACAGGAAAGGTATCAAACTGACCGTAACGCATTTTGACACTACCGCATATGCCAAGGAAAAGGCCATCTCAATTGAGATGGCCGCACGTGAGCTACGCTACAATCTGTTTGAGGAACTGAGAATATCATCGGGCGCAGAAGCCATAGCCGTAGCACACCACCGCGACGACTCGGCCGAGACAATGCTGCTTAACCTTATCCGCGGCACAGGCATAAAGGGACTCCGAGGAATACGCCCAAGGAACGGATATATAGTGCGCCCGCTGCTATGCGTAGGACGCAATGACATCCTGGACTATCTCAAATGGAGAAAAGAGGAGTATGTCACCGACAGCAGCAACCTTACCTGTGACTACACACGCAACAAGGTAAGGCTTGAGCTGATTCCGCTGATGGCACAAATCAATCCCTCAATTCTTGAGAGCCTTGCGGCAACGGCTACCAGGCTGGGCGAATGCGAAAGTATCTACAGCAAAGCAATAGAAGAAGCCATAAAACGTGTAAAAAAGGAAAATGTCATTGACATTGTACAACTGAAGAAGGAGACATCACCGGCAACACTGTTGCATGAGATATTGTCCCCGCTTGGATTCAACAGCACACAGACAGACAACCTGCTCACAGCCCTTGACAGCGACGGATGCAGGGAGATTACGAACAGCGAGTGGCGCATAATAAAGGAGCACGGAAAACTCACAATCCTGCAACATAACAGGAACACAGAATACAGCAGCACCCTACCCGAGACTGGAGTGACAACCACCCCTACAGGAACATTGCACACAACAGTACAGACCTTTGACGGCCATATACCAAGGGAAAGCAACTGCGTATGTCTTGACTATGACAGCCTGAAGTTCCCGCTGACACTGCGCACCACAAGAGCAGGTGACCGTTTCGCACCTTTTGGTATGCGTGGCACAAAACTTGTAAGCGACTACCTGACAGACAAGAAAAGAAGCACGGCACAGAAGGAACAGCAAATGGTCGTAGCCGATGCCAATGACACAATCGTATGGCTCATCAACGAACGCCCGGCAGCACCGTTCTGTATAAGCAATTCAACAGGGAGAGTCATGCGTCTACTTTGGGAGAAAGCATGATTTTTCAAGGAAGTCAGCAGGGAATCATTCACTCAGCACCCTCAACGCCTCGGCAGCCTCAGCGCATCCGCTCTTTTTTGCCTTACGTAACAATTTAAGGGCAATAGAGCGGTCTTTATCCACTCCCTGACCGTTGTTATAACAGACTCCAAGGTAATATTCCGAATCGGGGTATTCCTGCCCGGCAGCCAAAGTGAACCACTTTACCGCATCCACATAGCTCTGCCCTACACCGATACCCTCATAGTAACATACGCCGATATTGTGCTGTGCGCGCACATTACCCTGCTCGGCAGCCTTCACGAACCAACGTAAGGCTGTCCCTGCGCTCTGCGTTACTCCTTGCCCCGTAAGATAACAGAAACCGAGGTCACACTGCGCATCGGTATTATCCTGCGCAGCAGCCATCGCGAACCACCTTGCAGCCCTCTCATGATCCTGCCCGACAAGCCTGCCCTCATACAAGAGCTGACCAAGAAGATACTGGGCATCGGCATAATCCTGCGCCACGGCTGCATAAAGATATTCAAGGGCAACCTCATCGTCACCATTACGCCCGCGTTCCATATAATACCTTGCAAGGTCATACTGGGCCACAGCAAGCCCTAATGAGGCAGCACGGTCATAAAGCTGTATCGCCTTACCCTCATTCCAGTCAACACCAATTCCGCACTCATAGCAGTATCCAAGGTTATACAATCCCTCGGCATGCCCCTGGTCGGCAGCCTTCTTGTACCACACTGCGGCCTTGTATCCATCCTGCTCCACCGCATACCCGTTCGCATAGAATGTGCCAAGATAGGACTGCGCACCGGCATCACCCTGCTCTGCAGCCCGACGGAACCACTCCGCAGCCACCTGATAGTCCTGTCCAACGCCGGAACCGTTGTAATACGCAACACCAAGTGCAGACTGTGCGGGCGCATAGCCCTGTGCTGCCGCCAACATATACCACTCTACTGCATATTCATCCGAAGCATCCACGCCATATCCCTGTTCATAGCACACACCAAGAGTATACTGTGCCTCGGGAAGCCCCTGGAAAGCAGCCTTACGATACCAGGCGACAGCCTCAGCATGGTCCTCGGGCACACCGTTGCCATTAAAGCAACACAAGCCATAGTCATACTGCGCATCGGCATGTCCATTATCGGCAGCCTTTCTGAGCAGAGCTGCCGCGTCATCATAACGTGCCGCAGAGAACAGCTCCACTGCACTCCGGTAGCAAGCCTCTACAGAGTCCTTGGGCATGACACCAGTTCCATCCTGTGCATGCAGGACAGCGAAGCAAAACAACAAAGCTATAATGACAACATACCTTTTCATTGGCACGGGCTTTATTTCATTTCATCAAGTTTTACCTGAGCATCAGGATGTCCAAGCGAGACAGCCTTCTGCAGATTCTCTACAGCCAATGCCTTGTTGCTGGCCTTGGAGTATATGCAGCCCAGAATATAATAGACATCAGGTGCATCTGGAACAATCTTCTTTGCATCCTCAAGGGCAAGCGCACCATCCTCAAGCAAGTTCACCTTGTAACACAGGAGTCCCTTCTCAAGATAGAAAGCAGCATTTTCCGGCTCCATGGATATTGCACGCTCAAGGTCATTGAGAGCTTGCTGGAACATCTTTCCCTTGACCTCGGCCTGAGAGCGCATATAATAGAAATTGGCATTGGGAACGACACCCATGACCTCCTCGTACCTGTTATAATCGAATACAGACTCACGATAACGCCCTGCGGAGTATTTCAGCAACGCACGTGTAAGAATATATGGAGAAGCCTCTTTCAATGAGTGCTCATCAAAGCAACCGATGGCACTGTCCATAAGCTCCACGGCCACCCCGTAGTTCTTGAGCGAGCCCTGGCATTGGGCCGCACGTGCGAAGATTTCGGCACTACGCAGGCTTGTAGCCGCAAGCGAGACATAACACTCATATGCACCTTCAAACATACCGTTCTCAAGCAGTGCATCAGCCTTATAATTTATATACAAAGGCTGAGCATCAAGTTCTATAGCCTTATCAAGAGCCGCGAACGCATTATCCTTGCTGAGTATCTTGTGCGAGACGGTATCACCACTCTGCACAATGGAATAGATCACCTTTGCCTTGTTGAAGTACACCTCGGCATCCTTGTCGCCACATGACAGTGCCTTCTCCCAATCAACAGAAGCCCCGTCCATGTCACGGCAATAGACAGCCATATACTCGGCCCTGCTCATATAACCTTCATGAGCATTGGGATAAGCAGCTATGAAATCATTGACAGTTCTCCTGAACGAAAGGCTGTCACCGACAACTGCCTGCATATACAGGCATGACAGGGCAGTTTCCTTGTCTTCAGGCAACAGTGTACGGATACCTATACCATTATAGTACCCCCTGCCATATGTAACGGAAGTGGCAACAAGTTCATCGGTAATTGTCGAGGCAATGGCATAACTGCAAGTGTCGCCGACAGCCATCGGCTGCATCACAGCCACAAGCTCACCATCGGCATTCACAAGAGGCAATGACTCGTAACTCTCCTGCATGTTTACATCAAGTGTATAATATGCATTTGAATAGAGCGAATCAATAGCCGACACCTTCACCTTTGTGACCGCACCAGTACCTTTATTCCCGTAGGCAAGCATATAAAGCTCATCACCTACCGATGCACCGGTAGCAGAAAGAGGCATACCCAAGAGTTTCTTGTCTGCACCCACACGCATCCTCACACAGTCATACAGGCTGTTGAGACCTACAATCCCAGTCACCGGACGCGCCTTGCCTTTCGCATCAATCACAATCGCGCTGTCGCTCTGGTGCATGAACCCGTACGATACGAGCACATCACCATTGCTACCGACAACAACAGCCGTTCCGCTACCCTTGAGCTGCCCGTCCTTGTATGTGAGTACGCCAGCTACCGCCTGACGTGCCTTGTCGACCTTCTTGGGGAGCTTTTCCGCCGCCGAGAGAGCGACAGAAAAAAGCAGGGTCATTATAAGAACAAAGCCCTTTCTCATAGATCAGTCCTGAAGATGACGCTGACGCACCGCCTCATACAGGATGACACCTGTAGCTACCGACACGTTCAAAGACTCGATGTTACCGAACTGTGGGATAGATACCCAGTCATCACAGAGAGCAAGGTGCTCACGTGGAATACCTGTATCCTCAGCACCCATGACAACACATACAGGCTCGCTAAAGTTACTCTGTGTATAGTTCATGTCACCCTTCTCTGTAGCGCATACGATACGGATTCCGGAATCCTTAAGGTACTTGAGAGTCTCGGTTATGTTCTTCTCACGGCACACAGGGAGTGTATGCAATGCACCTGCAGATGTCTTCACAGCATCAGCATTCACAGTCACGCTATTGTGCGCAGGCAGGATGATGGCGTCAACACCTGCACAGTCACATGTACGCGCGATCGAGCCGAAGTTACGAACGTCGGTTATACCGTCAAGCAGCACAAGGAAAGGAGTCTTTCCCTCCTCATAGAGAGTAGGCACCAATGTATCGACACGGGCATACTCCACAGCCGACATATATGCGATAACACCCTGGTGGTTCTTTCTTGTAATGCGGTTCAGTTTCTCAACCGGAACACGCACCACTGGAATGGTACGTCCACGAAGAGCCGCGAACAACTCACGTGACAACTCGCTCTGGATATCACGCTTTACCAGAATCTTATCAATCTCCTTACCTGCCTCAAGGGCCTCAAGCACGGCGCGCACGCCGAATATCATTTCATTTGTATTTACCATAGCGGTAACAGTTTTTGTTATATTCTACAATTATCCTATAATACACGGCAACACATCACGGCTACCGCCCTTTCTGCTTTATCCGTTCTTTGAAAGCAGCTCCCTTGCATTGTCCATTGCTGCCTCAGTGAGTTGTTCACCGCTCATCATCTGGGCAATCTCACGCACACGCTCCTGCTCCCCAAGCCTTACGATATCGGTGACAGTACCGTTCGCCGTCTCCTCCTTGTACACCTTGTAGTGACTCGCACCCAGTGCGGCAACCTGGGGAAGATGCGTGATGCTCAACACCTGTGACATACCACCGGCCATCTGCTGCATCATGCGTCCCATACGCTCGGCAAGGATACCCGATACACCTGTATCCACCTCATCGAATATGAGTGTTGGTTGCTTGCTTCCTGTGGCCACAAGCGACTTGAGCGCAAGCATCACACGCGCCATCTCACCACCCGAAGCCACATCGCTCAACGGCTGTGGAGCACTGCTGCTGTTTGCCGAGAACAGGAACACCACATTGTCGCAGCCTGTTGGTGTGAAGCCGGCAACAGGCCTGAAATCCACCTCGAAGCGTATCATCGGCATTCCCAAGTTTACAAGGATAGAGACAATCTTCTCCTGCAGGCATGCCGCACTCTCCTTACGCATGGCTGTAAGCACAGAGGCCATATCGGCAAGTTCCTTGCCAAGCCTTGCTATACGTTTCTCAAGTTCCTTTATATCATCGTCACCGTTAGTGATGCTGTCCAGACGTCCGGCATACTCCTGCGCAAGCGCCAGAAGGGCATCAACACTCTCTACCCTGTGTTTCTTTAGCAATGAATATAGCTGTGCCACACGGCCCTCCACAAATTCAAGACGCGCCGGAGCGAACTGCACACGGCCTGCACGCTGCTGCATCTCCTCACAGCAGTCCTTCAACTCGATATAGTTGCTCTCAAGCCTGTCGGCAAGTTCCTGAGCCGCCGCATAATGCGACGAGATACGGGAAAGGGCAGACGCCGCATCACGCAGGGCCTGCAACATACTGCGCTCGTCGTTGTCTATTGCACCACAGGCACCATAGAGTGCCGCCTGTATATCCTCGGCATGTGACAGTTCCTGAAGCTCCTGCTCTAGTTCCTCAAGTTCACCGCTCTTTGGAGAGGCGGCCTCAATCTCGTCAAGCTGGAAGCGCAGCCACTCCTCGTCGCGACGGCTTGACTCAAGTGCCTCCTTGCGCTCCACAAGTTCACGTTGCAGGGCTGTATATTGTCTGTAACTCTCACCATACAGCGAAAGCTCCTTACGATTTGCCGCGAGCGTGTCAAGCACACCGAGCTGATAGTTTCTGTCACCAAGGAGCAGGTTCTGATGTTGTGAGTGGATATCAATAAGACGTGTTCCGAGTTCCTTCAGCACCGACACATTCACGGGGGTATCGTTCACGAAGGCCCTGCTGCGCCCGCTGGCCGCCAGTTCACGGCGTATTATGCACTCGGCATCATAGTCAAGCCCATTCTCCTCAAAGAATTCCTCAAGACCGAAATCCGTGACATCAAAGATGCCCTCAATGACACAACGGTCGGCACCTTCACGTACGGCCTTGGCGTCGGAACGCTCACCCAGGAGCATGGCCACGGCGCCAAGAAAGACAGACTTACCATGTCCCGTCTCACCGGTAATGACCGAGAAACCTGCCGAGAAATCAATCTCGACCTTCTCGATAAGCGCGAAATTGCGTATGGAAATATGCTTCAGCATTACTTGCTCAATTATTGTTCTTCTTTATCCTGTCCCACTGCGATGACTGCGACGGGTTTATCTCGGAAAGAATCTCCACTACCGTCTTCTTTTCATCGGGAGTACACTTTGAATAGAGATTCGCTATCTCATCGGCCTTGTACTCCGTGAACAATTTGGTGAAATAGGCCATAGGGCGGTCCGTGTAAGCCTGCTTCAACAGCATTATGCTCTCGGTTATCGCCTTACGCCCGCCATCGGCATTACCGAACATGGTATCAAGTCCAAGACGATGATACTTGTACATAAGCCTGCGCACAGGCTCCATGGCACCGTTCATATAATCATCGATTATTGAATAGCGGTTATTGTTTCCGCTACCGGCACGCCAACCTGCATCTCCCAGGTTCTGGGCATTGTTGGCAATTGTGAGTGCCTTATTCAGGAACTCGCTACCACCCAGCTCGCCCATAGAGTCCATATCCATACCTATGATGGTATACACATAGAAGGCTATCACGGCGGTAAGGTTGTTGTCAAGGTTCTCCTCGACAAACTCCAGGCGATCATAAGGCTGGTAGCTGAACTTTATGCTTGGGTCTTCATACTTGAAAAGTACCGAATTGTACGAAGAGCCATATACCGGACGCGTGGCCTGCACCATAAGCGAACAGTCGAAAGCACCGTCATTGGAGTACGAATTTACCACGAAGTTGAATGTACACGCAATGCGCTCGTTCTCTTCATAGACATTGGTTGTCCATTTACGGCTGTTGATGAACTCGCCCAAAGACTCCTGCAACAGAGTGAACACCTCGGTATTGGTACCCTGTATCTTCGACGAGTTCAGTACCACCCTTGCATTGATTTCCTCACCTTCGGCACTTGCAACGGCAGGCACAAGGAAAAATACAAGAAGCAACATGAACTTCGCAAGATAGTCAACCACATCCTTGGCTACACCCTTCTTGCTCTTCAAAGGATACTCGCTCTTGTTCTCCTTGTCGATAATGGTCACCTTATTGGTGTCACACGCAAAGCCGGCACCCTTGTCCTCAAGGGAGTTGAGCACAATGAAATCAAGGTTCTTCTTCGCAAGTTTCAGGCGCGCGTTCTCCTCACCGTCATTCGTCTCAAGGGCAAAACCGACC
>JAFYWE010000045.1 GCA_017558165.1 Bacteroidaceae bacterium | reverse complement strand
GCGAGGATACCGAGTGTGAAGTGACGGTACTTCAATGCGCCCTTGATGAGGCTTACCTCAACTGGAGCCTGCTCTGGCTCGTCAATCTTTGTGAAGAGAATAACCACGAACGCGAGTACGAAGATACCGAGAGCGATCATGAGCGCTGGAGTAGCGTCAGAGATAGCTGTGTCCTTAGAAATCTCACCGATGAGGGCACCCATGATGATATATACAGCTACGGCTGCTGATGAGTTGAACACACCACCGAGCTGGATGAGCTGGTTACCGCTGTTACCACCGCCACCAAGGAGGTTGAGCATTGGGTTAACCACGCAGTTGAGGATACACATACAGAAACCTGCGATGAAAGCACCTACGAGGTATACAGCGAACACGAGACCAAGGTTCTCCTTAGCGTCGAGCATACCGCTGAACCACTGTACGAGGATACCCACGATACCTACTGTAAGGCCGATGAGGGCTGTCTTCTTGTAACCGAACTTTGCGATGAGCATACCTGCAGGGATACCCATTACGAGGTAAGCAACGAAGTTACCGTAGTTACCGATCTGTGCAAGTACTTCAGGAATGTCACCCTGTGCCTTGATGATGTTTGCCATTGGTGAGCAGAGGTTTGTCACGAAGGCAATCATAGCGAAGAGCGCAATCATTACTATGATAGCTCCCCATTGTTTCTTTTGATTACTCATAATTGTTTAAGGTTTTAGATTATTTTAAATGATTTGTTATTTCTCTACACCGAATTTATATACGGTAACCTGCTTGTATGTCTCGCCTGGGCAAAGCACTACGCTTGGGAAGTGTGCACGGTTAGGTGAGTCGGGGAAGCACTGTGCCTCGAAGCAGATTGCGCTGCGCTTGGGGAATGTAGCGCCGTGTGCGCCGGCGAAACCGCTGTGCCAGTTTGATGTGTATACCTGTACACCTGGCTCGGTTGTGTAAACCTCCATTGTACGGCCGCTTACAGGCTCAGTTACCTTGGCCGCGAAGCTGAGCTCGCCCACCTCCTTCTTGTTGAGTACATAGCAGTGGTCGTAGCCTGCGCCGTGCTTGATCTGCTCCTCGTCGGCATCGATGCGTGCACCTACCTCTGTTGGGGTGGTGAAGTCGAATGCTGTGCCCTTTACCGGTGCTATGCAACCGTAAGGTACTGATGTGTCATCGATTGGCACGAAGAAGTCTGCATTGATCTCGCAAATGAGGTTGTCGATTGTAGCTGTAGGGTCAGCGATACCTGAGAGTGAGAAGAAGCCGTGGCTTGTGAGGTTCACGATGGTCTTCTTGTCTGTTGTCGCTGTATAGTCGATCTTCAGCTCGTTGTCGTCTGTGAATGTGTAAATTACAGTAACGTCAAGGTTACCGGGGAAGCCCTCCTCCATATCTGACGACAGGTAGTGGAGCTTGAGTGTCTGGCAATCGGTCTGCTCGGCATCCCATACTCTTGCGTGGAAGCCTGTAGGGCCACCGTGCAGGTGGTTAGGACCGTTGTTGATTGCGAGGTTATACTCCTTGCCGTCGATAGTGAACTTGCCCTTGCATATTCTGTTGCCGTAACGGCCTACAAGTGTGCTCAGGAATGGCTCAGGGCTGTTGAGGAGGTTGTCGATGCTGTCATGTCCCTGAATTACGTTCGCATAGTTGCCGTTCTTGTCAGGAACCATGATGCTGCAGATTGCGCCTCCATAGTTTGTGATTGCAACTTCGCTACCAGCCTTGTTCTTGAGGATGAATAGCGCTGTCTCCTTACCGCCGATCTCTTTTACGAAATCAGCAGCCTTCAATTGTGAAAGATTGTTTTCTGTACAATTCATATTTCGGTTCGTTAAATAGCTATTTCTGCGCAAATAAAATAAAAAAATGTTTCACCGCAAAGGATTTTTATAATAAATAATCAACCAGGACGGGATTTGGTGCACATTTCCCGTCCTGGCCGATTTTAAGCCGCATTTATGTTTATTTGCGTTTTTTAGGTTTTTGCGCTAATTTTCAAAGAGTTGCCAGCAAATCGGCAACAATGAAGCAACTGCCTCCCACAAAGATGAAATCATTGGCACCACTGTCGGCCCTGGCCGCCTCAAGTGCGGCCTTGACGTTGGGGTAGTGGTCGCCGATGAGGCCGAAGGTGCTTGCCTTCTCCTGCAGTTCTGCCGACGGCATCGCACGCTGTATGCTTGCCTGGGTAAAGTAATAAACAGCGCTCTTGGGCATCATTGCAAGCACTGCGGTGATGTCCTTGTCGCTTACCATTCCGAACACTATGCGCAACGTGTCGCACTCCTGTGTTTGGAGCTGTCTTACGATGTATTCGATGCCACCGATGTTGTGGCCTGCGTCGCACACGGTCATGGGGTGCTCTGAAATCTTCTGCCAGCGTCCCATAAGGCCTGTCAATGCTGTTATATTTGTAAAGCCTTTTCGCAACGATTCGATATCAATGTGGTAGCCCATGCTCTTCAGCTGTCTTATGGCTGCGAGTATGGTGTTCGCGTTCTTCTCCTGGCAGAATCCGCCGAGCTCACCGTGCAGTGTGCCGTACTCCTTGGTGTCGTACTCGAAACCGTTGCCGCATGGCGTTGCATCACGTAGCTCCATCTCATCCTCGGCAAAGATTATCGGTGCGTCGACCTCTGTAGCCTTGGCGCTGAATACAGGCTTTGTCTCGGGTGTGGTCTCGCCTATTACCACCGGTATCCCGCTCTTGATTATGCCAGCCTTCTCGCCGGCAATATCCCGCAGGGTGTTACCCAGGAACTGGGTGTGGTCCTTGCTTATGTTCGTTATCACACAAAGATCTGGTTTGATGATGTTGGTGCAGTCCAGACGTCCTCCAAGTCCAACTTCAATCACCGCGACGTCAACCTCCTGCTCGGCAAAGTAGTTGAATGCCATCGCTGTCGTCAGCTCGAAAAACGATGGCTGCAACGGTTCGAAGAATGCCTTGTGGCGCTCAACGAAGTCTACGATGTACTCCTGTGGGGCGGGTATGCCGTTTACTCTCATTCGCTCGCGGAAATCGATGAGGTGGGGCGATGTGTAAAGTCCTACCTTGTAACCGCTTGCCTGCAGTACCGCTGCGATGGTGTGCGATGTGGAGCCCTTGCCGTTTGTGCCCGCAACGTGTATGGTGCGGTACTTGCGGTGCGGGTTGCCCAAATGGTTGTCCAACGCTAAAGTGGTTGACAACCCCTCTTTGTAAGCAGCACCGCCTACTTGCTGGAAGGGCGGTGCGCAGTTGTAAAGATATGTGACAGTCTCTTCGTATGTCATCATCTTGGGTTCTTGTTTATGTGTTATCAGTCAAAGAAGTTCTTGAAACGGCGGAAAATCTTCTCCTTGATGCTTTCGCTTGGTCTGAAGTTCTCGGAATCCTTGAACTTCTCGACGCTCTTCTTCTCGTCCTTGCTTAGTGTCTCGGGAATGTAGACGCTTATGTTCACGATGATGTCACCGCGTCCGTATCCGTTGACAGTGGGCAATCCCTTGCCGCGCAGGCGCATCACCTTGCCAGGCTGTGTACCGGGTTCAATGGTTACCTTTGCCTTGCCGTCGATTGTCGGTACCTCGGCAAATCCACCCAGTATTGCTGTAGGGATGTCAAGCAACAGGCTGTAGATGAGGTCGTTGTCCTGGCGGACGAGTGTTGGATGCTCCTCCTCCTCAATGAGAATCTGCAGGTCACCTGCAATGCCGTTGCGCTTGCCGGCATTACCCTTGCCGCGCATTGTGAGCTGCATACCCTCGCTTACACCTGCCGGAATCTGTACCTCTACAACCTCTTCGCCCATCACGATTCCGTCACCGTTACAGTGCGGGCACTTGTCCTTGATGATCTTTCCCTCGCCCTCGCAACGTGGACATGGAACCTCGGTACGCATCATGCCGAAGAAGCTCTGCTGTGTGCGTATCACACGTCCTGTACCGCCGCAATCGGGGCAAGTCTCGGTTGCGCTGCCCTGTGCGCCGCTACCGTTACAGTGTGTACAGGCTACATATTTCTTGAGCTTGAATTTCTTGGTCACGCCGTTCGAAATCTCCTGGAGGTTCAGTTTTACCTTCACGCGAAGGTCGCCGCCTCTGCTCTTTGCGGGGCGTGCAGATCTGCCGCCTCCTCCAAAGCCACCGAATCCACCGAAACCTCCACCGCCGAAGATGTCGCCGAACATCGAGAATATGTCATTCATGTCCATACCGGCTCCGTTGAAACCGCCTCCGGCTCCTCCGCTCAGGCCTTCGTGGCCGAACTGATCGTAGCGTGCCTTCTTGTCGGCATCGCTGAGTACACTGTATGCCTCTGCCGCCTCCTTGAACTTCTCCTCGGCTTCTTTGTCGCCAGGGTTCTTGTCGGGGTGGTACTTGATGGCCAATTTGCGGTAGGCCTTCTTTATGTCGTTTGCCGATGCGTCCCTGCCGACACCCAGCACTTCATAGTAATCTCTCTTTGCCATATCAATTCATTAAGTGATATTATTGATGTTGACCCCAAATTGCTGATTTCCGTTGCTTGCATCATTTCAAACCAGCGCTTGACGCCCGAAAGGGCTGATGTCACCGAACATGAGACATCTCAATGCTTTTTTTTGAGGTCCCTCACACAAGGTTCGGGATGACAAACGCCTGTGGGGTGCTGATCATTATTCGCCCACTGCAACCTTTGCGTGACGTATTACTTTATCGTTCAGTGTATAACCTGCCTGTACACAATCGAGTACCTTGCCCTTGAGGCTTGCGTCCGGTGTAGGTACAAGTGCGATTGCCTCGTGGAAATCGGTGTTGAACTCCGCACCCTCGGTGTCAATCTTCTGCAGGCCGTTCTGCTTGAGTATGCCAGTGAACTTGTTGTAGATAAGCTCCACGCCTGTCATTACCTCGGCCGCGTTCTCGTCCTTCGCAAGGTTGGTGAGTGCGCGCTCAAAGTCGTCGAGTACCGGCAGTATTGACTCAATCACTTTCTCGCCGCCGTTCTTTATAAGCTCGGCCTTCTCCTTGATTGTACGCTTGCGGTAGTTGTCGAACTCTGCAACCTGACGCAGGAACTTGTCCTCAAGTGTAACGATCTTCTCGTTAGCCTCGTTAAGCTCCTTCTGCAGTTTCTCCTCGGCTGTCAGCTCAACAGTCTCCTGCTCTGCGTTCTCCTGTACATTCTCGTTCTCTGTGCCGTTGTTCACGGTCTCTTCCAAAATCTCCTTATCCTTTTCGCTCATAGTCTTCGAAATTTTTCTTTTTTATTTTATAAATAACAAATAGTTTGCCAATGCGGTTTTTGGCAGAAACGCGTCATAAATTCAGTGGCTTTGTGTGACATCCGGTGTCAAAATGGCAGATTCTTGATTTTTGTTCCTATGTATTTTCATTATTCGGGCAGAATGGTTATTTTCGTAGCTGATATACTTTGCAAATATGAATAGACTTGATTTGGGAATACTCTCCCTGTCGCTTGCCTCGCCTCTTCTTGCGCAGGCAACAGGGCCTGTGGAGGATGAAAATATGCCAAGACCCAACGTGGTGCTCATTTATGCCGATGATTTGGGTTTCGGTGACCTGGAATGCTATGGTGCAGTGGGCGTAAACACGCCTAATGTCAATAAGTTATCCGATGGTGGCTTACGTTTTACGAATGCCCATTCTGTGGCTTCAACGAGTACCCCTTCGCGCTATTCTTTGCTCACAGGCGAGTATCCTTGGCGCAAGCAGGGCACCGATGTGGCGGCGGGCGACGCGGCCATGATTGTGTCGCCCGAACAGTACACCGTTGCCGACGTCTTCAAGGAGGCCGGTTATACAACTGCGGCCTTCGGAAAGTGGCATCTTGGGCTCGGTGCCGAGACTGGCAGGCAGGATTGGAACGGTGTCATATCGCCGGCGTTGGCAGACATCGGCTTCGACTACTCGTACATTATGGCAGCCACGGCCGACAGGGTTCCTTGCGTGTTTGTGGAGAACGGAAGGATTGCCAATTATGATGCCTCGGCACCAGTATATGTAAGTTACAAGCAGAATTTTGATGGTGAGCCCACCGGTCGTGACAACCCAGAGCTACTTTACAACCTTAAACATTCTCATGGGCACGATATGTCCATTGTCAACGGAATAGGCCGTATCGGTTATATGAAGGGTGGTGGAACGGCTCTTTGGAAGGATGAGAACATTGCCGACAGCATAACCTCACGTGCCGTGGATTTCATTAAAGCGAATAGTGAACTACCGTTCTTTATCTATTTTGCTACCAATGATGTACACGTTCCGCGTTTTCCGCATCAGCGTTTTCGTGGAGCCAGCTCAATGGGCTTGCGTGGCGATGCCATTGCGCAGTTCGACTGGTGCGTGGGTGAGATAGTACGGGCGCTCGATGAACAGGGCGTGCTTGAGAATACGCTCATAATACTTACAAGTGACAATGGTCCGGTGCTCGACGACGGCTATGCCGATGGTGCCGAGGAACTCGTAGGCGAACATTCGCCCACGGGTGGCCTGCGTGGTGGAAAGTACAGCACCTTTGAGGGCGGTACGCGCGTGCCGTTCATCGTACATTGGCCGGCCATGATCAAGGAACCGGGCGTAAGGGACGGGCTCGTTTCACAGATTGATTTCCTTGACGTGATGGCTATGGTTGTGGGTAAGGAGGGCGAGCATGGAGCACGCTCATTCTCTTCCGATGGTGAATGCAGTCAGGTTGCAGCCTGGCTTGGCGAGGAGGGCTGCGGCCGTACTTTTGCCGTGGAGATGGCGTCGAACCACACCCTGTCGCTCATTTTATTCGACTGGAAATACATTGAGCCCAAGGGTGGCCCGCAGATGGTTCCTTGGGGACCAAAGATAGAGACCGGATATTCGACTGCGCCACAGCAGTTCAAGAGGGTCGACGGCGAGTTCGACGAGGTCAAGAACCTTGCCGACGAGAACCCCACCATGGTTGAGGCGGCAAGGAATTTGCTCGAGGGAATACGTAAGAACAAGAAT
>JAFYWE010000006.1 GCA_017558165.1 Bacteroidaceae bacterium | reverse complement strand
GCGATATATTCTTTGCCCCCGTATTCAACTTTGCCGATGCGTGTATAAGCTGTAGCGTGGTTGCTCTGTTGATGTTCTACAGAGAGATAATCTTTAAGGTTGAGGAATGATGCGTAGCCGGTTCTGTATACAGTTGTTGCTTGTTGCGACTCTGCTTGTCTCATGTGAAGTGAAGATGCCTGAGGATGTGATTCCGCAAGGCAAGATGGAGGCATTGCTCTATGACTATCATCTTGCGCAGTCCATGTCTTCGGAGTATACATCTGGTGATTACAAGGAGAAGCTCTTCTTCTCTTATCTCTTTATGCGACACAATGTGACCCAGGAGCAGTTCGACAGGTCAATGGCGTGGTATAACCGTTACCCCAAGCATCTGCAGAGAATATACACGAACTTGGAGAAACGTATTGAGGCCGAGGTCGACAAGATGAGTGTCAATGCCGGTGCAATGGATGTCGGAGTTGATCTTGAGACTGCATATCTGGCAACCGATACGGCAGAGCTGTGGACCGGTTCGCGTAACAGGATGCTGTCGTGTACCGCTCTTGACAGTCATGTCTCGTTCGGATTTGATGTTCCCAAGGACTCTACGTTCGTCGCGGGTGACAGTATATCATTCTCGTTCAGCGCCATGTTTGCTTCAGGTGGCGTGCAGGGCATAAGACAACTTGCCCATGCAGCTCTGTCGTTTGAGTATGACGACGGTTCGGTCGGTGGCAAGGGTATTGATATTGTGGAGAACGGTGAGTATCTTGTCTCGATGAACAGGAATCATGATACCCGCCTGAAGTCGGTGTCCGGTTTTGTGTACTATGTAGACAGTGATACCACTGCCGTTGCAAAGCTTTTCCTCAATAATATCTCGCTGACAAGGATACATCCGTCAAAGAGCCAAACAGCCAAAGGTAAAAAATAAGAATCTATGTTGTATGTGGCACGCATCCTGAATATGCCTTGCGGCGAACAGCACTGTTCGCAAGTCGTTGATGTGGCTGCAGGCAAGGTTCTTTCGGTAGCCCCTTTCAAAGGTGAGTCGCAATCGATGATCTTTGTTGAGGAGATATACCTCAGCTCCATGGATGATGCCCATGCGGTATCCGATATAAATAAAGAGCTCCGCCGTTCTGGTGGGGCTCTCTATGCTTATTCTGCTGATGAACGGGGTGTGTTGACCCGTCTGGCTTGAGTGTACGCGGTTTTTGTGACATTATCTCATCCTTCGACAGAATTCTCCACAGATTATGGCCGTTGCAGTAGAGACGTTCAGCGACTCCGATGTCTCGCGTCCGGCAGGGTAGTTGGGTATGAACAACCTTTCGTTTACGTGTTGTGCGCACTCTTTGCTGATTCCGTTTCCCTCATTTCCCATAAGTATTATTCCGTTTGTGCCCAGTTGTTTGTCGTACAGGTCCTCGCCGTCAAGGAATGTACCATATACAGGGGCATTCTCCTTTACCTTTGACAGGAACTCGGGCAGTTCCGTATAGAAAACCTTTACTCGTCCCACAGCTCCCATTGTGGCCTGTATGCATTTGGGGTTGTAGATGTCGGCGCTGCCGGTAGAGCAGTACACCTCTTCAATGCCGAACCAATCGGCCAGACGCACTATTGTACCCAAGTTGCCGGGGTCCTGAACGTTGTCAAGGTCAAGGCATAGCCTCTTTGCCGGTGCTTCGTGGTCAAGTGTGTGCGATGGCTGTCTGAACAGTGCCAAAACACCCTGTGGGGCGCGCAGGAAACTGGCGCGTCTGAGTTCTTCTTCCGTCACCTCAATCACATTATGGCTACCGTGCAGTGTGTGTGTGTCAAGCCACTCGCGGGTAGCAATGACCTTCTCGGCGACAAGTCCGCAGTCTATGAGGTCATTTACAGTCTTTCCGCCTTCGGCAACAAACAGTCCGCTCTCTTTCCTGTATTTTTTCTGCTCAAGTGATGTTATCAGCTTGAGTGTATTCTTGCTTAGCATTTTTGTCTGTTTCTTCTTCGTTAAAGTAGTGCAAATCTACTTCAATTCTTCTGAGATTTTCGTATATTTGCAAGAATTTTTTAAAATTGGGTGTAATAATGTCATTAAGAAAGGTCCTGCTTTTGCTTTTGTGCCTCTTTACGGTGCTTTCTTGCTCTGTGAACAAGTATGTTCCTGAGGGAGAGTGCCTCCTTGATGATGTAGAGATAGTATGTTCTACCAACAGCTCAACAGCCGTCAAGGCCAACAGCTACATGCGTCTGCAGCCCAATTCTAAATGGTTCAGCCTTTTCAAGCTTCCTATGTATACCTATGCGCTTTCGGGTACTGATGACTCAAAGTGGATAAACCGTGCCTTGAAGCGTATCGGCGAGGCACCGGTCATCTATGACGAGGAGATGGCGGAGGTGACCCGTGCCAATATCGAGCAGATGTTGCGCAACGAGGGTTACCTGCATGCGACGGTCGACCTGGAGTGTGACAAGGACCTGGAGAAAAGACGCGCGGTAGCCACATACTACCTGCATGAGCGTGAGAGATACTACATCTCGGAGATAAACCTGAATACAGCCGACAAGAGACTTGAGGAAATTCTTGTGGCCGATTCTGCCTCGTCTTTGTTGAAGGCCGGAATGCCGTTCAGCGTCGATGGCCTTGAGAATGAGCGCCGCCGCATTACGGAGATGCTGAGGGACAATGGATATTACAGATTCCAGAAGGATTATATATCATATACGGCCGATACGGTACATCATTCCGATAAGGTCAGGCTGACAATGAACATAGCGCTGTATACACCGTCGGCCGATGCACTGCCGATGGAACACAAGCAGTACCGCATAGGCAACGTCTATTTCGTATCAGGTGCAGGTCTGCATATCGATGATGCTACGTTGGCCGGTTGTGATACCATGTCATACGGTGACAGTAGGATACTCTATAATGGTGACCCGGTAGTGCGTCCTAAGGTTCTTGCGAATAATACGTATGTAGAACGTGGCAAGCTCTATTCGTTGAGTGATGTCGAGAGGACGCATAGCTCGTTCGTGCAGTTGCCTGCCTTGAAGTACACAACCGTGCGTATGCGTGAGCATGCCGACACCTCGTTGCTTGACTGCTACATTATGTATGAGCGCAGCAAGAGGAGTTCGGTGGGCTTTGAGGTCGAGGGAACAAATACGGCCGGTGACCTAGGAGCGGCAACATCGCTTACCTTCTCGGACAAGAACCTGTTCAAGGGTTCGGAGTTGCTCTCATTGCGCCTGTTCGGTGCATATGAGGCTGTATCGAACCTGCACGGATACACCGGCGAGATGTTCCTTGAGTATGGAGCCGAGTTGAGCCTGCGTTTCAGGGGTGGTGCGGTGTCAAGGTTTATCCCTGCCGACAAGCGCATGCTTGTCTCCTCGACAATGTTCACACTCAAGTTCAACACCCAGGAGCGTCCTGAGTTCAACCGTAGGGTGTTGTCTGCGTCATGGAGTTACATGTGGAGCAAGAAAGAGCGCTCGAACCACAAGGTTGACGTGCTTGACCTCAACTACATCTATGTTCCATGGATATCTGATACTTTCAAGAGCGAGTATCTTGACAGTATCTCAAACAGGAACTCTATCCTCAAGTACAACTATGAGAACCTGCTTATAACCAAGTTGGGCTATACCTACACATATAACTCATCACTGGATGAGGCAAGACGCTTTGACCGCGTGGCCTATTCCGTACGTGCCGGTATGGAGTGTTCGGGTAACCTGCTGTACCTTGCTACCAATGCAATACATGCACCCAAGAACAGCGATGGCCAGTATACGTTCCTTAACATAGCCTATGCACAGTATGTCAAGGGAGACCTTGACCTTACAACGCGAGTGAAGATTGACAACCGCAACTCTGTTGTTATGCACTTGGGTCTTGGTGTGGCCTATCCGTATGGTAACTCCAGGATTCTGCCCTTCGAGAAGCGTTACTTTGCGGGAGGTGCCAATGGAATGCGCGGCTGGACTGTACGTACATTGGGACCGGGACGTTACAGGAGTAAGGGCTCTAACATCGACTTTATCAATCAGTCGGGTGACGTGAAGCTTGACCTCAATGTCGAGTACCGTTCCCATCTGTTCTGGCGTCTGCATTCGGCGGTGTTTGTCGATGCCGGAAACATCTGGACACTGCGTGAATATAAGGAGCAACCTGGCGGACAGTTCGCCGTAGGCAGTTTCTATAAGGAGCTTGCCTTCTCCTATGGCCTCGGTATCAGGCTGGAACTTGACATGTTCGTGTTCCGTCTTGACGCAGCCATGAAGGCTGTAAATCCCGCTTATAGCGGCAGGGACAAGTATTCCGTCATAAATCCTGATTTCGGTAGGGATTTTGCATTGCACTTTGCGATTGGACACCCATTCTGATGTGCCGTGCACTTTGTTTTTGAAGTAAATAAATATATATATGGAGATTCGTTTTATGAGTATTGGCAGCGGAAGCTGCGGAAACAGTTACTACCTCGGGGTGGGTGACTACGGCATTCTCATCGATGCGGGTATCCCCTCCAAGACCATCCGTACGGCCTTGAAGAAAGAGGGTATCCCCTTCGAGAGTATATGTGCGATATTTGTCACTCACGACCACGCCGACCACATCAAGTCGTTGGGTGTGATTTCAGGAAAGGCAAACATACCGGTGTATGCCACACGCGAGGTGCACAAGGGTATTACACACAACTACTGCACCACCAAGCTTATTGACCCGATGTATGTGCGCTACGTAGAGAAAGAGGAGAAGATTATCTTCCGTGATTTCGAGATAACACCATTCGAGGTACCGCATGACGGTAGCGATAACGTGGGCTATTTCATTGAGGTGGGTGACAAGAAGTTCTGTATCGCAACCGATTTGGGTGAGATAACAGATGTTGTGTCATCATACGTGGACCAGGCAAACTATCTTGTCATAGAGTCCAACTATGAGGAGCAGATGTTGTTGATGGGTCGCTATCCCGAGTTTCTCAAGATGCGTGTATCTGGCCCTCGCGGTCACCTTAGCAACCAGGCTACGGCAAGCTATCTTGCCTCGCACTTCAACGAGCACCTCAAGTATATATGGCTGTGCCATCTCAGTGAGGAGAATAACCATCCCGAGCTTGCATACAAGGCTGTGACCATGGAGTTCGGACGCTATGGTATAATAGCCGGCAAGGACGTGCAGCTCAACGTGCTCAAGCGTACCACGCCGTCGCAGCTATACAAACTATAAAGCAACAATATAGCAGTTGACCTAGAAATTATTTGTTTATGCCATCCCGACAGAGCGGTGCGACGAAAGTTCAGTTCGACAATGCTTGTAGATGCAAGCATTGTCAAAGTACCTCAAATAACACAAACAGCGATAGGTCGCACGTAGCACTGACAAGGTTTGTGCCGTGCGGGTCGCGATTGGTTTGTGTTTGTCAATGGATCTCAAAAAAAACGAGATATCTCCCATCCGGTCGATATGACACCAATGCAGAGTATTATGTTTTTAGGTAAACATCTATATTATTATCAATTATAAAGGAACGTTAATGATAAAAATATAATAGACTATGAATTTTGTACAGGAACTCAAATGGAGGGGCATGATCCAGGATATGACCCCCGGAACAGAAGAACAGTTGCAGAAGGAACTTACAAGTGCTTATCTTGGTATTGACCCTACTGCCGATTCATTGCACATCGGTCACCTTGTGGGTGTGATGATGCT
>JAFYWE010000044.1 GCA_017558165.1 Bacteroidaceae bacterium | reverse complement strand
GGCGCTATGCGGTATGTGATAAGACCGTTCTCGACATCGTTCTCAAGCACCTCGACCTGTGTAATCTGTGGCACGCGGGTATCCACACCCACATTCTCGAGTTTACAATCCTGACACTCTATCATTGCAACCGGCAACATACGGCCGTTCATCATAAGATCAACAAGAGCAGGCCCGTCACCTGTGGCCTTGCCTTTGAGGGTAAAGTTCTTCATGCCCTCAAGTGCAAGCGCGACACGCTTGGGATTGTCCTGATCGTGGTTCGATACATAATATTCACGCACAAGCGCACTGTCGGGGTAGAAATCGTACTCACCGCAGTCAACGATAAGTTCGGCCTTCACCTCACCCTTGCACTCGGCCTTGATGGTCTCGAAAGCCTTTGCGAACTCCTCGGTCATATCCTCACCGGTACCGGGAACGATACCGAAGTCGGAACCATAATAATATTTAGTGTTTCCACATGACAGCAAAGACGATATCAATGCCATCCCCAATAAAATACGTGCTTTTTTCATAAATAAGAACATTTGGCGCGAAGATATGATATTTTAGCTTAAATATGGCAGATTTTTTCAAAAAACTGACAAACTCAGCACACCGCATTGCCTTGGCACGCTTTTTGCAAGGAAATAAATAAAAATTGTCAAATTAAATCCCTTACAGATACGGAGACATAGGCAAATTATTATTATCTTTGCCATTAATCGTGGAGTGAAAGGCATGATACCAATGAAAAGCCGGCTCAGTATCCACAACAAAAGGATTTGAAATAAAAAAATACTATATATGGGTTTTAACGAATTTATAAGCAAGCTATTCGGCAACAAGGCAAGCCGAGACATGCGCGAGATACAGCCATGGGTAGAGAAGGTGAAGACCGTCTATCCAAAGATTTCCGCATTGAGCAATGACGAGTTGCGTGCAGCATCTGCAGCACTCAAGGAGAAGATACAGGGTAGCGCAACACCTTTGCGCGAGAAGATTGCCGTTCTAAAGGCAAGCATCGAGGATACCGAGCTCGAGAAGAGAGAGAGCATCTTCAACCAGATTGACAAGTTGGAGAAGGAGGTTCTGGAGGTGCTTGACAAGGCACTTGACGAGGCATTGCCCGAGGCTTTCGCCATTGTGAAGGACAGCGCACGCCGTTTCACAGAGAACGAGACCGTTGTCGTGACAGCGAACGACTTCGACCGCGACCTTGCGGCCAAGTTCGATTTCGTGACAATCGACGGCGACAAGGCCATTTACAAGAACCACTGGCAGGCAGGTGGCAACGACACCGTATGGAACATGGTACACTATGACGTGCAGTTGTTCGGTGGTACTGTGCTCCACAAGGGTAAGATTGCCGAGATGGCGACAGGTGAGGGTAAGACACTCGTTGCGACACTCCCTGTATTCCTGAACGCACTCACCGGCAACGGTGTACACGTGGTCACCGTCAACGACTACCTTGCAAAGCGTGACTCGGAGTGGATGGGACCTCTCTACATGTTCCACGGACTCAGCGTAGACTGTATCGACAAGCACCAGCCTAATTCAGACGCACGCCGTCGCGCATACCTTGCCGACATCACATTCGGTACAAACAACGAGTTCGGTTTCGACTACCTGCGTGACAATATGGCAGTACAGCCAAGCGACATGGTACAGCGCCAGCACAACTACGCCATTGTCGATGAGGTCGACTCGGTGCTCATTGACGACGCGCGTACACCGCTCATCATCTCAGGTCCTGTTCCACGCAACGAGGACCAGATGTTCGAGGAGTACCGTCCATTGGTCGAGCGCCTGGTAGAGGCACAGAAGAAGCTCGCGACACAGCTCCTTGCCGAGGCTCGCGAGAAGATATACTCAAGCGACAAGGATACAGTAGCCGACGGTTACCTCGCGCTGTTCCGCAGTCACAAGGCACTCCCAAAGAACAAGCCGCTCATCAAGCTCCTCAGCGAGCAGGGCGTAAAGATGGGTATGCTCAAGACCGAGGAGTACTACATGGAGCAGAATAACAGACGTATGCCCGAGGCTACAGAGCCACTCTACTTTGTCATCGAGGAGAAGATGAACAGCGTGGATCTCACCGACAAGGGTATCGAGCTTATCTCGGGCAGCACATCAGACCCCAACTTCTTTGTCCTCCCCGACATCGCTACCATATTGTCTGAGCTTGAGAACGATCAGACACTCTCAAACGATGAGAAGAATACAAAGAAGGAGCAGGTACTCACAGAATATGCAGTAAAATCGGAGCGCGTACACACCATCAACCAGTTGCTCAAGGCATACACAATGTTCGACCGCGACGTAGAGTATGTTGTTACCGAGGACGGACAGGTAAAGATTGTCGACGAGCAGACAGGACGTATCATGGAGGGCCGCCGCTACTCTGACGGTTTGCACCAGGCCATCGAGGCCAAGGAGCGTGTGAAGGTGGAGGCTGCTTCACAGACATTCGCGACAATCACATTGCAGAACTACTTCCGTATGTACCACAAGCTTGCCGGTATGACCGGTACAGCCGAGACTGAGGCAGGCGAGTTTTGGGATATCTACAAGCTTGACGTCGTTGTCATCCCGACAAACCGTCCGATAGCCCGTAACGACATGAACGACCGCATCTACAGAACTAAGCGCGAGAAGTACAATGCGGTAATCGAGGAGATCGAGAAGCTTGTAAAGGAGGGACGCCCTGTACTTGTGGGTACCACATCGGTTGAGATCTCGGAGCTCTTGAGCCGACTGCTCACCATACGCAAGATACCACACAACGTGCTCAACGCCAAGCTGCATCAGAAGGAGGCAGACATCGTAGCAAAAGCAGGTCTATCGGGAACCGTTACAATCGCCACCAACATGGCCGGTCGTGGTACCGATATCAAGCTGAGCAAGGAGGTTCGCGATGCGGGCGGTCTTGCAATCATCGGTACAGAGCGCCATGAGTCACGCCGTGTAGACCGCCAGTTGCGCGGACGCGCGGGACGTCAGGGTGACCCGGGTTCATCAGTATTCTACGTATCACTTGAGGACAACCTCATGCGTCTGTTCGGTTCGGACCGCATTGCCAAGACACTTGACCGTCTCGGCTTCAAGGAGGGCGATATGCTCGAGCACTCAATGATCTCGAAGTCAATCGAGCGCGCACAGAAGAAGGTAGAGGAGAACAACTTCGGTATCCGTAAGCGCCTGCTCGAGTACGACGACGTGATGAACAAGCAGCGTACGGTAGTATACACCAAGCGCCGTCACGCACTCATGGGTGAGCGTATCGGTATGGACATCGTGAACATGATATGGGACCGTTGCTACAACATCGTTGAGAACTTCCTTTATGAGGATGCCAAGATGGAGATGTTGCGCCAGATGGCTGTCGAGTTGCCGCTCAACGAGCAGGAGTTCAACAGCAAGGACAACAATGACAAGGCCGAGATCTGCTTTGAGGCTGCAATGGCAAGCTTCAAGCAGCGCACAGAGCGCATGGCCGCACAGGCACTCCCATTCTTCGAGTTCCTCCACGAGCAGCGCCCTGAGATGATGGACAAGAACATCATTGTACCTATCACAGACGGACGCCACAAGTACCATATCCCTGTGAATGCAAAGTTGGCATACGAGTCAAAGGGCAAGGAGATCATCAAGAGCTTCGAGAAGGCCATACTGCTCCACACCATCGACAACGCATGGAAAGAGAACCTGCGCGACCTCGATGAATTGAAGCACTCGGTACAGAACGCAAGCTACGAGCAGAAGGATCCACTGCTTATCTTCAAACTCGAGTCTGTTACACTGTTCGACAAGATGATAAACAAGATAAACGACCAGACCGTATCTATCCTCACAAGAGGACAGCTTGACGTACAGGCTCAGCCCGAGAACAACGTGAAGGTTGCACCGGACCCAAAGGTCAACAGACCAAAGCCACAGTACAACGAGAGTAAGGTGGACCTGAATGACCCTAACCAGCAGGCTGCCGCACAGCACGACACACGCGAGAACGTGAAACGCGAGCCGGTACGTGTGGAAAAGAATGTTGGACGTAACGACCTCTGCCCTTGCGGTAGCGGAAAGAAGTTCAAGCACTGCCACGGTAAGAACCTTTAAAACACAGCAATATGTCACTGAGCAGAGAAACACAGACACGCCTGCAGGAGAGCATCGAGAAGATGGCAAAGAATTTTGTCACTGCAGAGGAGACCAGAGTCACAGACTTCTTCATCAAGGTGAACGGCGAGAACGGAGACCTCACCATCATGGACGATGATGACAACAGCCTCGCGCGCGTACATATTATAGAATGGGAAGGCGTGCACGATGAAAGGGTTTTCGAGAAGGAGCTCCGTAGCATCCTTGGCAAGATGAACGAGGCCGGAACATTCGATAACCTCAACATAGCAAAGCCCTACTCTTTCGTACTTGTCGATGACGACAGCCAGCCCATTGTCGACCTGCTCATAGTTGACGACGATACACTCATCCTGAGCGCAGACCTGCTTGAAGGATTCGACGAAGAGATGAATGCTTTCTTGAAAGAATTATTAGAGGAATAATTCTTTCAAGAAAGTATCGACAAGCCGAGCCGCAACAGGTCGCACGGATTACGTGCGGGTTGCAAATAGCGAGGATTGTCAATGCACAAAAAAAATTATTAGAGGAATAATTCTTTCAAGAAGTATCGACAAGCCGAGCATTTACCTGTCAATTAAGCATAAGAATTGCTCGAAAAGGCAGTACAGAAGAACAGCGGAACACAGCAAAAGTGTTCCGCTGTTTTCTTTTCAGAACCACGTCCAGACACCCGCCATGCGCATTTTCTCCACAACATTGTTCATAATCCACACTCCACGGGAGCCCCATTCCCTAAAAAATATTAATATTGAAATTTTTCCGCAATTTAGCATGAAAACTTTTTTGTGACAAAAAGTTTTCGCAGTATCTTTGCAAACGGAATGGAATACACAAAGACCAAAGAAGAGCACACAAAGGAAGATGTGCACAGGATAATCACAGAAAAGGCGTTCGAGCTTTTCACATCGAAGGGGATAAAGGAGGTGAAGATGGACGACATCGCATCGGAACTTTCCATATCCAAACGAACCATATATGAGCAGTTCGCCGACAAGGAGCAGCTCCTGTTAGAAGCACTCAAGCTGCATAACAGGAAGATGAACGCCGAGGCAAAAGCCAGGATACGCAAGGCCGAGCACGTGCTTGACATTATCCTGTCACTGTACTCCCTTTACTTCGACAGCCTCAAGAACATAAACATCAAATTCTTCAAGGAACTTGAACGTTACCCGAGCATCAGCAAGCAGCACAGGAAAAAGGACCACAACAATGACAAGAGGTTCCTGGCGTGGGTAGAGTTGGGACGCAAGCAAGGGCTGTTCAGGGATGACGCGAACCTGGAGATCCTGCTCTACATCCTGAGACGTGACCTGCAGACCATATTCTCAACCAGATGCAAGGACGAGGAGAACGAGCTGAGCAAATACACACCGGAGGAGTTGGGACGAGCACTCATACTTTTCTATCTTAGAGGAATATCGACCATCAAAGGCCAGGAGATTATAGAAGAATATCTGACAAAGACAAAATAATGAAACCTATGATAATTATGAACCTGAAAATGCGATTTAGAACAGTGGTAGCCCTGTTGGCGCTCGTTACTGCAACAGTACAGGCACAGGAAGCCACACCTACAATGCACCTTACACTCGACAAGGCCATTGAACTGGCATTGAGCGAGAACCCGACAATGAAGGTTGCAGAGAAAGAGATTGAGTTGAAAGAGGTATCTAAGACCGAGGCATGGCAGAATCTGTTGCCAACCGTGAGCCTTGGAGGAACTGTGGCATACAACATCAAGGTAGCAGAGATGAAGACCAGCATGGGTACCTTCAAGATGGGTATGGATGACTCCAACACTTGGAACGGCGCGCTCCAGGTATCATTGCCAATCTACGCGCCGGCAGTATACAAGACAATGAGCCTCACAAAGAGCGACCTTGAGCTGGCTGTAGAGAAGAGCCGCGGCTCAAAGATTGACCTTGTGAACCAGGTGACAAAGGCATATTACCAGCTCATGCTCGCACAGGACTCTTACAACGTGCTCAACGAGAACTACAGATTGGCCGAGACAAACTTCAACGTTGTCAACGCGATGTATGAGCAGGGCCGCGTGAGCGAGTATGACAAGATCAGCGCCGAGGTACAGAAGAACAGCGCATGGCCATCAGTGGTTAGCGGCAAGAACGCCGTTGAGATTGCCAAGCTGCAGTTGAAGGTGCTCATGGGCATCACAGCAGACGTGGACCTTGTGATTGACGACAACCTCAAAAACCACGAAAGCGAGATGGCAATGGCCACAAAGAGCGAGATTGACCTTACAAACAACTCTACACTGCGCCAGATTGACATGCAGGGAGAACTGCTCGACAAACAGCGCAAGCTCCTGAAGACATCTTACCTGCCTACACTTGCACTTGCAGGAAGCTACCAGTACCAGTCAATGTCAAACACCAACTGGGAGGTACACAACTTCAACTGGAGCAATGCATCGTCATTAACACTCTCATTGAACATACCGCTTTATAAGGCAAGCAACCAGACAAGCCTCAAGAGCAATAAGATACAGCAGTACCAGCTCGCCGAGACAAGACTCAACACCGAGCGTATGCTCAACATGCAGGCACAGAGCTATGTGGATAACATGACAAAGAGCGCCGAACAGCTCGAGAGCAGCAAGGCAGCCGTTGAACTTGCACAGAAGGGTCTTGAGATAAGCCAGAAGCGCTACGATGTAGGTAGGGGCACAATCCTTGAGCTCACAAACTCACAGGTATCGCTCACAAACGTGAAGCTGTCATACAACAACACAATCTACGACTATCTTGTCGCTAAGGCAGAATTGAACAAAGTATTAGGTAAAGAATAATAAAAACATATATCCATGAAAAAGAATCTGACATTCATCGCAATGCTCGCAGTTGCTCTTTTCAGCTCTTGCGGCAGTTCAGAGAGTGCTGACACGACAGCAATCGCTACACAGCAGGCCGAGAAGCCAAAGGTAAAGATCGCTACTGTGACAACCGAGGAGGTTATGCAGAGCGAGGTATACAGCACCACTGTAGTAGCCGAGGTTAAGAACAACATCATCCCTAACTCACCGCTGCGCATCGAGAAGATCCTCGTTGAGGTAGGTGACAAGGTAAAGAAGGGCCAGGCGCTCGTGAACCTTGATGCAAGCAACCTTGACCAGTTGAAGCTGCAGGTAGAGAACCAGACAATCGACTTCAAGCGTGTTGAGGAGCTCTACAAGGTGGGTGGCGCATCAAAGGCCGAGTATGACAATGCAAAGACACAGCTGGAGGTTAACAAGAAGAGCCTTGCAAACCGTCTTGAGAACACAGTACTCGTGAGCCCTATCGACGGCGTGGTAACTGCACGTAACTATGACAACGGCGACATGTACGGCAGCCAGCCAATCCTTGTTGTAGAGCAGATTGCTCCCGTAATCATGAAGATCAACGTAAGCGAGTCACTCTACGCACTCACAAACAAGAACCTTGATGTAAAGCTCCAGTTCAACCCTTACGGTGACGAGATCTTCGATGGCAAGATCGACCTCATCTACCCTACCATCGATGCAAAATCGCACACCTTCCCTGTTGAGGTGAAGCTCGAGAACAAGGACACACGCGTACGCCCAGGTATGTTCGGTAAGGTTACAGTGAACTTCGGTACAAAGTCACACGTGGTAGTACCCGACGTTGCTGTTGTAAAGCAGGCCGGTAGCGGTGACTACTATGTATACACATACGCAGACGGTAAGGTAAAGAACAATAAGGTTGAGCTTGGCCAGCGCCTTGGCGACCGTTACGAGCTCATCTCTGGTATCGAGAGCGGCAGCCAGGTGGTAATCGCCGGACAGACACACATTGCCGACGGCACCGAGGTTGAGGTCATTGAATAAGAACACGGATAAACAACTGAAAATTTTAGTAATATGAGTATATATGAAAGTGCTGTAAAGAAGCCGATCATGACATCGCTCTGTTTTATGGCGATTGCTCTCTTTGGTCTCTTTTCGTTCTCAAAGCTCCCCATCGACCTGATGCCGGATATTGAGACAAACACCATCATGGTGTTTACATATTACAACGGTGCGAGTGCCGCGGATATCGAGAATAACGTATCACGCCCGTTGGAGAACACACTCAACTCTGTTGAGCACCTCAAGCATATTACCAGCAACTCACGTGAGAACGTATCGGTAATTACATTGGAGTTCGAGTTCGGTTATGACATCGACGACCTTACCAATGACGTACGCGACAAGCTTGACATGGTTGCATCGGCACTCCCCGATGACGCCAACAACCCTATCATCTTCAAGTTCTCTACCGACATGATTCCTATCATGATGCTTTCGGTAAAGGCCGAGGAGAGCCAGGCTGCGTTGTACAAGATACTTGATGACAACGTGGTGAACCCGCTTGCACGTATCGACGGTGTTGGTACCGTATCAATCTCGGGTGCACCTGAACGCGAGATCAACGTATACATGGACCCTGCCAAGATGGAGGCATACAACATCCCAATCGAGTCAGTGAGCGCTGCTATCGGTGCCGAGAACCGCAACATCCCTGGCGGTACATTCGATATCGGTAACAACACATACTCACTGCGCGTTGAGGGTGAGTTCAGCGACCCAAGAGAGATGTATGACATCGTTGTCGGCAACTTCAACGGCGTGAACGTATTCCTCAAGGACGTCGCGACAATCCACGACAACGTACAGGAGCGCGCACAGGAGACATATACCGATGGCCAGCAGGGTGCTATGATCATCATCCAGAAGCAGTCTGGTGGTAACTCCGTGGCAATTGCCAACGCCGTACGCGACGCTCTGCCCGAGTTGCAGAAGCGCTTGCCTTCGGATGTGAAGATCGGTGTCATCGCCGATACATCGGAGAACATCCTCATGACCGTAGACACACTCTCGGGTACAATCATGGACGCCCTCGTGTTCGTCGTGCTCGTGGTGTTCATCTTCCTTGGACGTTGGAGAGCGACAATCATCGTTGCCATCACAATTCCGTTCTCACTCATCGCATCGTTCATCTACCTGTTCGTAACTGACGGTTCAATCAACATGATCTCACTCTCATGTCTGAGTATCGCCATCGGTTCGGTTGTGGATGACGCCATCGTGGTGCTCGAGAACGTGACCACACACATCGAGCGTGGTTCAAGCCCACAGAATGCGGCTATCCACGGTACAAACGAGGTGGGTGTATCGGTTATGGCATCTACACTGACAATGTTCGCCGTATTCTTCCCATTGACCATGGTTACAGGTATGGCCGGTGTACTCTTCAAGCAGCTCGGTTGGATGATGTGTATCATCATGCTCATCTCACTTGTTGCGTCACTTACACTTACTCCAATGATGTGCGCGAAGATGCTCAAGCTGCAGAAGAAGCAGAGCAAGCTCTTCATCATGATATACAAGCCTATCCAGAAGGTGCTCGACGCTATCGACAACGGATATGCGGCCATCATCAACTGGGCGGTACGCCACCGTTGGACAGTGCTCATAGGCTGTTTCTCACTCTTCGCAGTCAGCCTCTTGTGCGCAAAGGGTATCAAGAGCGAGTTCTTCCCATCGAATGACAACGCCCGTGCAAGCGCGTCAATACAGTTGCCTGTAGGTACACGTATCGACACATCAAGAGAGATTGCCCTGGAGTTGACCGGTATGTGGAAGGAGCGTTATGGTGACGACATCAGAGCCTGCAACTTCACAGTGGGTCAGGCCGGTGAGAACAACACATACGCATCACTCAGCGACAATGGTACACACATCATCAACTTCAACATGTCGTTCGTGCCATCTAACCAGCGTGACCTCACAATGAACGAGATCTGTGACCAGATGCGTGCCGACATAAAGAAGTTCCCTGAGATTGCAAAGTACAACGTATCTACAGGACAGAGCGGCATGGGTGGCCAGAGCATGGCATCATTCGAGATCTACGGTTATGATTTCGACGCAACTGACCGCTTGGCAAAGGAGCTCGCCGGCAAGCTGAACGAGAGCCCGCTGATTACACAGGTTAACATCAGCCGTAGCGACTACCAGCCACAGTACCGTGTAGAGTTCGACCGCGCGAAGCTGGCTATGCACGGCCTCAACCTGAGCACTGCAGCGACAGCTATCCGTAACCGTTACAACGGTGCGTTGGCTACATACTACCGCGAGGATGGTGAGGAGTATGACGTGAAGGTACGTTATAACCCAGAGTCACGCCAGAGCATCGCCGACATCGAGAACATCAAGTTCAACGGCAAGAACGGCCCTGTAAGCCTCAAGGAGGTGGGTAAGGTCGTGATGAACGACATGCCACCTACAATCGAGCGTAAGGACCGCGAGCGTATCGTTACCGTAAATGCCGTAATGGCTGCCGGAGCTGCACTCAGCGACGGTGTCACATACGGACAGGGCATCATCGACCAGATGGATATCCCATCGGGTATCGCCATCCAGGTAGCCGGTTCATATGAGGACCAGATGGAGTCTAACCGTGACCTCGGACAGCTTGCGATAATCATCCTTGTATTGGTGTTCATCGTAATGGCATCACAGTTTGAGTCACTCACCTATCCGTTCATCCTCATGTTCTCGGTGGTGTTCGCACTCAGCGGTGTGTTGCTCGGTCTCTTCGTGACACAGTCTAACCTCAACATCATGTCAATGCTCGGTGGTATCATGCTCATCGGTATGGTTGTGAAGAACGGTATCGTGCTCATCGACTACATCATGCTTTTGCGTGAGCGTGGCCTCGGTATCATCGCGGCCTGCGTGGGTGCGGCAAAGAGCCGTCTGCGTCCGGTGCTCATGACAACATGTACTACCATCCTTGGTATGATTCCTATGGCAACAAGCCATGGTGTAGGTGCCGAG
Organism: Bacteroidaceae bacterium; assembly: GCA_017558165.1. Taxonomy (GTDB): domain Bacteria; phylum Bacteroidota; class Bacteroidia; order Bacteroidales; family Bacteroidaceae; genus HGM04593. Next base: position 537 of record JAFYWE010000044.1, on the reverse strand, counting down.
ATGTGGCGTCCGCTGGGTATCGCCGTAATCGGTGGTCTTACAATCTCTACCATCATGACAATGATCTACGTGCCCGCAATGTACAGTATATTCGCGGCAAACGGTGTGAAGCGCAAGCGCAGAAGCATCAGAAAGCAGCGCGAGCTCAATGCATACTGGAAGGAGCACAAGCACGAGGAGCAATTGAAGCATAAGGACAAGTAATAACAACTGTATTCCATAGGGCAACCTATGGAATACACCAAAAGATAATTTATGAAAAGCGTATTCATCACTTTCGACATCTCACACAAGGAGGCAGTGATTGACCTGCTGACACACAACAACTGCCGTGGTTTCTCTTTCTTTGACCACATGCAGGGACGTGGTAGCGTAAGCGGAGAGCCACACTACGGTTCACACGCATGGCCATCAATGTGCGGTGCCATAATATCAATAGTAGAGGACAAGGCTGTGGATAACATCCTCAAGGGTGTAAAGGAGATTGACGAGGAGTCAAAGCAGCTTGGTATCAGAGCATTTGTATGGGATATCGAG
>JAFYWE010000043.1 GCA_017558165.1 Bacteroidaceae bacterium | reverse complement strand
GCTCTTCTTGAGGACAATGTAAATAATATTTTTGAAAGAAATTTAAACAGCTTCTAAATACAATCTTCCACAAAATCTTGCAGCAATGATACCTATATTGTTATATATCCTTTACAAGAAAAAGGGTAAGCAGATATCCCGTACTGCAAAGAAGGTGCTGAGTAAGGCTAAGCCCAGAAAAGTGCTTAAGAAAGCTGAAGGAGGAAGGAGACGTATAAAAAATGTGTATAGTAAATTCAGAAATCGTAGATTCAATCGTAAGAGAGCTGGAAATCGATGATATCCGCTCTGCTTCCATACGCCAGATTGGTGCAGTGGTGCGTGCCGTAGAGGCGCGTACGGGGACCGAGTTCATCCATTTTGAGATGGGTGTGCCTGGCTTGCCACCATCGGCTGTCGGTGTGAAGGCAGAGTGTGAGGCTCTGCAACGAGGTGTAGCATCGGTGTATCCCATCATTGACGGCATACCTGAGGTTAAGGAGCAGGCGTCGCGCTTTATAAAGGCGTTCGTGAATACCGATATAAAGCCAAGCGGGTGCATCCCGACAGTAGGCTCAATGCAGGCGTCGTTCGCGTCGCTGATGCTTGCGTCGCAACTTGACGCCAAAAGGGATACTGTGCTTTACATTGACCCGGGTTTCCCGGTACAGAAGATGCAGGCGCAGGTGATTGGCGTGAAGATAGCGTCGTTTGACATTGCCGAATGCCGTGGAAAGGCTCTCGAGGATAGGCTTGAGGCTTATTTCAGCAAGGGTGACATCTGCGCGATACTTTATTCAAGCCCGAACAATCCTACATGGATGTGTCTGAATGACGAGGAACTTGAGATTATTGGCCGTATGGCGACTAAGTATGATGTCGTTGTCATTGAGGATATGGCCTACATGACAATGGATTTCCGTAAGGAGCTGGGCGTTCCGTTTGAGCCGCCTTACCAGCCGAGCGTGTCGCATTATACCGACAACTATGTAATCCTGATAAGCGCGTCAAAGATATTCAGCTATGCGGGGCAACGAATAGCAATAGCCTGCATATCGGACGCCCTTTACGAGCGTCATTACGATAGCCTGAAAGAACGCTATGGCATTGCTCGTTTCGGTGCAGCGTTCGCATACGTGTTCCTCTATTCATTCTCATCTGGTGTGTCCCATTCGGCGCAATGTGCAATGGCGGCTATGCTCAAGGCTGCCTGTGACGGTGAGTACCGCTTTGTGGATGACATAAAGGAGTATGCCGACCGCACGGCGCGCATTAAGGATATTCTCTTGTGCAACGGTTTCCATATCGTGTATGACAAGGATGATGCCGAGCCTGTGAGCGACGGTTTCTTCTTTACAGTGGGATACAAGGATATGGACGGCGGGGAGCTCTTGAAGGAGTTGCTCTATTATGGCGTGAGTGGTATTGACCTTGCCACCACGGGTGGCACAAGAAAGGGCATACGCGCCTGCTCGTCTAATATCAAGCCACACCATTATGCAATGCTCGAGGAGAGGTTGCGTCTATTCAATGAAAATCATTAACTTATAATCTGTATCGGTTATGAAAAGAATACTGTTTCTGTTGGTGGCATTCTTTGCCATTTCGTTATACGCCCAGGAGATCTCGTTGATTCCGCAGCCGGCTGAAATGACAGTGAACGAAGGTAAGTTCCTGTTCAGGGGAAAGGTAGTGATCTGCTATCCGCAGTGCTCGGACAAGGGGATTGACAAAGTATTGGACAATTTTGTCAAGGAATTCAAGGAAACGACCGGCGTGAAGCTCAGGAAATCTACAGCAAAGAAAGAGAAGACTGTAGTCGGTGATGCCATAAAGTATAGCAAGAAGGGCGATGCCCATATTGTCATCAGCATTGACGAGACTATGGCGGATGAGGAGTACAGGCTTGCTGTGACACCCAAGAGGATTGATATTACAGCCGCAAAGCCTGCCGGCCTGTTCTATGCCTTCCAGACCTTGAAACAGCTTATGCCACGCAACGTTATGGCAGGTGTGGCAGACAAGAGTGTAAGCGAGTGGAGTGTACCTTGTGTTGATATTGACGACGTACCTCGTTTCCCATGGCGCGGATTCATGCTTGATGAGGGACGTCACTTCTATGGCAAGGAGGAGATAAAGAAGCTCCTTGACGTGATGGCTGCATACAAGATGAACCGTTTCCATTGGCATTTGACCGAGGACCAGGGCTGGCGCATTGAAATAAAGAAATATCCTAAACTCACCGAGGTGGGTGCATGGCGCGACAGCAAGGTTCTGGGCTGGGGCGAGGTAAAGCCCGACGGCATCCGTTATGGTGGCTATTATACACACAAGGATATTAAGGAGGTCGTGGAGTATGCCAAGGAACGCTTCATTGAGATTGTCCCTGAGGTAGATATCCCGGGACACTCACAGGCTGCTGTTGCTTCATATCCGGAGTTCCTTGCATGTGACCCAGAGAACAAGCATGAGGTTTGGTTGTGGCAGGGCGTGTCGGCCGATGTCATCAATGTGGCAAACCCACAGGCTGTGCAGTTTGCAAAGGATGTCATCGATGAGCTGACCGAGCTTTTCCCATTCGGCTATATCCATCTTGGCGGTGACGAGTGTCCTACAAGCAAGTGGGAGCGCAATGCCGACTGCCAGGCGTTGCTGAAGGAAATAGGTTCTACAAACTACCGTGACCTGCAGATACATTTCTACAAGCAGTTGAAGGACCATATAGCACAGAAGCCTGCCGATAAGCAGCGCAAACTCATCTTCTGGAACGAGGTTCTGCACGGTAATACGGATTCTCTTGGCGATGATATCACCATCATGGCATGGATTGGTGCCGACAATGCAGCTCTTGATGCCGCAAAGCGTGGAATGAGCACTATCCTCTCTCCACAGATACCTTACTACATCAACCGTCGTCAGTCGAAGCTTGAGACCGAACCACGTTCACAGGGTCACGGTGACGAGACTGTTGAGCGCGTGTATTCATACAAACCTATGAACAATGTAGCCCAGGAACTGCAGCCTAAGTATATGGGTGTGCAGGCCAATTTCTGGACCGAGTGGGTCGAGGAACCAAGCGTGGT
>JAFYWE010000042.1 GCA_017558165.1 Bacteroidaceae bacterium | reverse complement strand
TGACGCTGGCTGTCGCTGAAGTATGCAGGTACTGTGATGACAGCCTCTGTAACCTCCTGGCCAAGATACTCCTCGGCAGTCTTCTTCATCTTCTGGAGAATCATTGCCGAAATCTCCTGTGGTGTGTAGAGGCGGCCGTCGATGTCAACGCGTGGCATGTTGTTCTCGTCAACCACCTTGTAAGGTACGCGTGAGATCTCCTTGCTTACCTGTGCCCAGTTCTCACCCATGAAACGCTTGATAGAGAACACTGTGCGCAAAGGGTTTGTAACTGCCTGGCGCTTTGCTGGGTCACCGATCTTTCTCTCGCCGTTGCCGTCGAATGCAACGATAGATGGAGTGGTGCGCTTACCCTCGCTGTTTGTGATTACTACGGGCTCGTTGCCCTCGAAAACTGCTACACATGAGTTGGTTGTACCCAAGTCGATACCAATAATCTTTCCCATAATTCTTATTCTTATTTTATTTATTATTCAACTTTTGCAGGAGCCTGTTTGTTCGCCCCGTCTGCAGTATATGATGCAAAGTGCGTGCCAAAGGTTTTTTGTGCCTTTTGCAGTGGCAGAATTGTCTTTTGTGGCATATTCCTTTCCGGTTCGTGTGACAATGTGGCAGACAAGATGTCAGTTCTCTGCTTTTTGAAGGTCTTGCTCTTTGGCATGCCGTGACAAGCCCGTTACGCGCGCGAAAATTAATTATGTATCAAACACTCTCTAAATTGTCAATATATTGCATTATTATCTTTTTTGTACTATATTTGCAATAGAATGCGAAAGTGTACTATGCCGGTAAGGTGTGGTCTGTTTGCTTTGAATTAGGACAATATTATATATTATCAACTTTTAATCGTTTATTAAAATGGGAAAAGTTCTGATCATAGGAGCCGGAGGCGTGGCTACTGTTGCGGCGCATAAGGTGTGCCAGAATGCGGAAGTGTTTACAGAAATTATGATTGCCAGCCGCACAAAAACGAAGTGCGATGCATTGGCTGATGTACTGAACAAAAAATACGGAACAAACGTGCAGACAGCGCAGGTGGATGCGGATAGTGTGGAACAGCTTGTAGAACTGCTTGGCTCATACAAACCCGATATCGTGATGAACCTGGCCCTACCATATCAGGATCTCACCATTATGGAGGCCTGTTTGCAGACCGGTTGCAACTATTTGGATACCGCCAACTATGAGCCTAAGGATGAGGCTCATTTCGAATACAGCTGGCAGTGGGCTTATCGCGAACGTTTTGAGAAGGCCGGTCTTTGCGCTATTCTGGGTTGCGGATTCGATCCGGGTGTGACCAGCGTGTTTACAGCTTATGCTGCAAAGCACTATTTTGATGAGATCCATTACCTTGATATAGTTGATTGCAACGCCGGTAACCATCACAAGGCATTCGCGACCAACTTCAATCCCGAAATCAATATCCGTGAAATTACTCAGAAGGGACTTTATTACGAGGATGGAAAGTATATTGAGACCGAACCCATGGAGATTCATCAGCCATTGAACTATCCCAATATCGGTCCACGCGAAAGCTATCTCTTGCATCACGAGGAGATTGAAAGTCTGGTCATCAACTTCCCGACCATCAAACGCGCCCGTTTCTGGATGACCTTCGGTCAGCAGTACTTGACCTATCTGGATGTGATTCAGAATATTGGCATGAGCCGCATTGATGAGGTAGAGTACAAGGCGCCCAAGGCAGACGGTACTGGTGAAGAGGTGGTAAAGATTGTTCCTCTCCAGTTCCTCAAGGCGGTTCTTCCTAACCCACAGGATCTCGGCGAGAACTATGAGGGCGAGACATCAATCGGTTGTCGCATCCGTGGTATCAAGGACGGCAAGGAGCATACATACTATGTATACAACAACTGCAGTCACGAGGAGGCTTACAAGGAGACCGGTATGCAGGGTGTGAGCTACACAACTGGTGTTCCGGCAATGATCGGTGCAATGATGTTCTTGAAGGGTATCTGGAGCAAGCCCGGTGTTTGGAACGTAGAGCAGTTCAATCCGGATCCATTCATGGAGCTGTTGAACAAGCAGGGCTTGCCTTGGCACGAGGAGTTTGATAAGGACTTGGAATTGTAATTGGATAAAACAATAGGGGCGGGTTTGTCTCGCCCCTAAAAAATGAATTTTGAAATGGCAAAGAAAGAAGAACTTGACAACATTGCAGGCAATGAGAAGCTCCGTGCTCTCCAGGCCGCAATGGACAAGATAGAGAAGAGCTTCGGTAAGGGCTCTATCATGAAGCTCGGCGATGACAGCTTCGAGGATGTCGAGGTTATCCCTACAGGTTCTGTAGGCCTGAACTCGGCTCTTGGCGTTGGCGGTTATCCACGTGGCCGAATAATCGAGATCTATGGTCCCGAGTCGTCTGGTAAGACAACATTGGCAATCCATGCCATTGCCGAGGCGCAGAAGATGGGCGGTATCGCTGCCATCATTGACGCCGAGCATGCTTTTGACCGCTTCTACGCGCAGAAGCTTGGTGTGGATATCGACAATTTGCTTATCTCACAGCCCGACTGTGGCGAGCAGGCACTCGAGATTGCCGAGCAGCTTATCCGTTCATCGGCAATCGACATTGTAGTGATTGACTCTGTTGCGGCTTTGACTCCAAAGGCCGAGATCGAGGGTGAGATGGGTGACAACAAGGTGGGCCTTCAGGCGCGTCTCATGTCACAGGCGCTTCGTAAGCTCACATCTGCAATCAGCAAGACAAAGACAACATGTATCTTCATCAACCAGTTGCGTGAGAAGATCGGCGTTATGTTCGGTAACCCCGAGACCACAACCGGTGGTAACGCCCTCAAGTTCTACGCATCGGTGCGTCTTGATATCCGTCGCGTGAGCCAGCTGAAGGATGGTGAGGATGCAATCGGTAACTCTGTACGCGTGAAGGTCGTGAAGAACAAGGTGGCTCCTCCTTTCCGCAAGGCGGAGTTCGACATCATGTTCGGTGAGGGTATCTCACGCACAGGCGAGATCGTTGACCTGGGTGTACAGTACGGCATCATCAAGAAGAGCGGTTCGTTCTTCAGTTACAACGATACCAAGCTCGCTCAGGGCCGTGACCGTACAAAGGCGCTCATCGCCGACAATCCTGAGCTTGCCGAGGAACTCGAGATGAAGATAGCCGAGGCTATCAAAGGCAACGTCGAGGAGGTTGCAGCCGAGTAAGCAATGACATTTGGATACTATACTAAATTTTATAGACTATGAAGAAATCAATTTTGTTTGCAGCGCTGGCATTCGTAGGCCTTGGCGCATTTGCACAGGAGAATACTCCTGACTTTACAGTTGTGAAGGAGAACCCTATCACAAGCATCAAGAACCAGAACCAGGCAGGTACATGCTGGTGTTACTCTTCACTCGCGTTCATCGAGTCTGAGTTGCTCCGTATGGGCAAGGGTGAGTATGACTTCTCTGAGATGTTCATTGTTCACAACACATACCTTGACCGTGCCGACAAGGCTGTCCGCACTCACGGTGATGTGTCTTTCTCACAGGGTGGTTC
>JAFYWE010000041.1 GCA_017558165.1 Bacteroidaceae bacterium | reverse complement strand
CCGTCATATAGAAAAGAGTATGGTACCTTGTTCCAGAAAGGACCGATATGAACAGTATCCCCACTATCTGACAATATCCTGATTTCTGATTTACGGTTCCAGAAACCCTCTCCACCATGGAACATCTCGCAATGCTTCCGGTCACTGCTCAATATTATCTCGCTGAAGTTGGTCATCTTCCATACATCCCTGCCATGCAGGTAATCCTCGTCTATCACAGGTATCGAGTCCTTGCAGTACTCGCCTTCAATTACAGCCGGCATGACCCAATAGCACCAATGCAGGTTGTAGCGGGCAAAGATGCTCTGGATGACATTGGAGACGGTTATGGTGTTACGGTACCGGGGAAGATGATTCCTAAAGACGTAATATCCCTTGGAACCGTTCCACAGATTCGTGACATTCTCGGCCTCGGATGGGGACAACGAGACCTCATCAATATTTATATCGGTATTAGAGATGTTGCTATAGTAGAAATCCTCCCTTTTGTCATACAACAGCAGGTTGCGTGTATCATCGCTGTAATCGGGCTGGAAACCCACAAAAAAATTTTCATATTCCAATGTGCGGAGATACTTGGTAAAATCATATATTCCGTAGCGGAAGGTGACATCCATTGCATACTCCCACTCTTCCATATAATCGAGACGCAGCTCACTTATGGGCTTGCGCAGGAAGCGGGTGTCGCGTTTCTTGTCCTTGACGTTAAGGGTGGAGAGCAGGAACTCGAATGGAGTGACTTTCTTTATGCTGTCCACGACCTCTTCCTGCACGAAAGAGCTGCCGGTGTTGCGCTCCCAATAGGGCAGGATGCGCGGCGATGGCGAGAAATAGCGGTCGAGCAAGAAGGCATCGAATGTATAAGGCGTCCTTACTATTGAACCGCCAGGTGAGAGGGCAAGCACCTTCCTGCCGTAGAAATCCTCGATCTCGGCACTGAAACGGCCCACACTGTCTGTTCTCATGGGGTGTGCCATCAGCTGTGTGTCCTGTGGAACGTAGAGCATGAATGGGATATTTTCGTGTAGCCTTATGGTAGTTTTTCCAATCTTGCCTAACTTGTTGCTCGTCATGCGCCTGTAGTACTGGCCTCGCAGCGTAAGCCCTTTCTCTGCGGGGACCACACGGCTGAGGTCGGTAGAGGTGAGCCTGCTCCAGTCATAGGCCGTCCAGCCATGGGTGAGCATTATGAGGTCGAGGTGGCTGTCACGGTTCTTGTTCTGCGGGTCGAAATACTGCCATGCGTCGGGGATATAGCCCTTGAGCTCGGAGCCGAGCAGTTGCCATGTGTGGAGGTTGTAGCCCCATGAGGTTACCTGTACACCGGCCTGGTCAACTACGGATACTGCGTAGTCACTGTCATCCTCAAGCGGTTTGCCGTCCTCGCGCTCTACGGTAAGGGTTATCTTGCCGTGTGGTCGCAGGTCCAGCTTGTGCGGGGCATCGCCATTGGCGGTAACACGTAGCTTTACTGTCTGGCGGTCGCCTGCCTGCAGGCTGTCATGGCGTACGAAGAATATACGCTCGGCAAGGGGTACATCGCCACTGAAGACCACGGCACGGCACACGCCCTCGGGGAGTGAGTCGGCCTGCATGGTTATGGTGCTTGCTCCACCCGGCAGGTGTCGGTAGAAACCAATACTGCTACGGTGCAGTACGGCAAAGCCGAGAGGGGGTGAGCTAGTGTAGTTGTCACTGATTGTGATGCCGATTGTTCCATTGGTGTTGGTCACTGCAAGGATGACTCCTTCTTCTTCTACTGCGGGGAGCTCAAAGGTGTGTTTCTTGTCCTTGCCCTTGCTGTTTTTCATTGTGACGGTAGCGGTGTACTCTACTCCTTTCTGTGGGGTGAGGGTGAATGTGCCTTTGCCCTGGTGCTGTGGGGTTGTGGTTAGCAACCGCTTGCCGTCGGCAAGGATGGTTATCTCGCTGTCGCCGCCGATGCCGTCAATCCCGTGCAGTTCGTATGCCACAGTGCTCTTGAGGCCCTTGACAAGGTGTCCGCCTTCGGGGTAGAACGTGAGGGTGCACTCGGGGGGTACCGGGTCGACCCAGTCATTCTTTGTCCTGAAGCTGCGGGGCCTGTCGAGCATGTTGCGGAACTCCCAGTCGGCATTGTTGAGCTTGTCATAGACGGGGAATACACGGCTGAAGATGGCTTCGTCGCCCCAATTGAGCATATAACGGGTGTAGGCACGCACCTCGAAGAAGCCAGAGAGATATGCAGGGTCAAGGTATATCTCGCCAAAGCAGGTGCCGTCATCGGCTATCTTGTACTTTTCGGTCTTTACCACATAGCCCTCGGGTGCCAAAAGCTCCACATAGAGCACGCGGCTGTGGTTGGTGATGCGGTCGTCGCCGTGGCTGGTAACGAAGGCCTTGAACCAGATTGTCTCGCCAAGGTAGTATGTGGTGTTGTCGAAGTGCAGGTACACGCGCTCCTGCGGCAGGGCACGACCTACAAGCAGTGCACGCATGGCGGCGCTGTCGGTTGGTGTCTGGGCATTAAGCGCAACCACTCCCAAAAGAGCTATAATAATGGATAGGACTTTTCTCATGATAACCGTTCAATTTGTTGACAAGAGCAGGCTTGTCGAGTTGTATATTTAAATCGTTAGAATTTTATACAAATATTATCTAAGATTTTAAAATTTACAAATATTCAAGCGAATTGTGAATGTTTGTTAAAATAAATTAACCTCTATTTTTAGTAATTAACAAGTGGATGTTTGTAAATGGCATATGCGGTTAATACTCATACCTACCGATAGCGCCATTAGTGAGTGCGCTATCAGCAGATATTTCAGTTTTAAAAGATAGAAGCTCTTTTTTTCGTCACGGTGGATTTGCAATCCACCGTTTCTGAGTATCAGGGTCTGTGACCCGGAGTGATGATGAGGATTATAAATCCTCACCTCAAACACCCTCGCTTTGCAAATCCAAGGGGACAAAACAGGGTCAATGACAATAAAATTGTGTTGCAAAGTTGCAAAGTTCACCATTTACCAAAACTTATCCACTACCCGATAGTGTAGTTTTGGATTATTATTTTTAAATTCGCATCAACAGACTACAGTGAGTGAATTATGAAAGAGGAACTGCTACGTTTTTTCAGGCCAATCAATCCCGACCTTAACATTGAAGAGAGTGATTATGCACAATTGCAAGTGTGTGTTTCAATGGCAGAGGCTATGCACGCAGTACCAACAGTAGCCTGTATATAATCGATTATAACCGTAAAGGTTTCCTGTATGTCTCTCCCAATCCTCTGTTCCTGTGCGGGTATTCAGCCGAGGAGGTCAGGAAAAAAGGGTATGCCTTTTATATGGAAGTGGTTCCCGAGGATGAGATTCAGATGCTGTATGAAATCAATGAAGCCGGTTTCGGATTCTATGACAAACAGCCCAAGGAAAAGAAACTTGATATGGCAATAGAGTATGATTTCCACATCAAGGCCTCGGACAATCATACTCACCTTATTCATCACAAGCTTACTCCGATACTGCTGAACAGCAACGGTGATATGTGGCTGGCCCTTTGTACAGTCTCGTTGTCGCCTAAGACAACTGTCGGCAATGTCATCATAACGTGCAAGAACAGCACGACACATTTCAGTTACTCCTTTGAAGGGAAACGGTGGAAAGAGGAACCGAACACTACATTGACAGATAGGGAAAAGGATATCCTGCAACTCTCGGTCAAAGGGTTGTCCAATACGGAGATTTCCGAGGCGCTATACGTGGATATCAACACTGTAAAGTTCCACAAGAAAAACCTCTTTTGCAAGCTACAGGCAGAAAACATCACTGAAGCCATCGGCATCGCAACCAATATGAGGTTGATTTAGGAAAGTGATATAGAACTTGGGCAGGGGAATTACCGGCGGATGTTCCTTTATGTACTGTTCTATCTTCTGTTTTCCCTTGACTGCCTTTTCTTGGCTCATGGGTTCCTGTGGCCTGCAATCCTTGGCGTAGGTGATATTCCAGAAAGCCATATATAAGATAACGTATCGCTCGACCGTATCCTCGAATGTTTCATTCTCCCTATGAAGCGAGGCAAGGGAAAATCCCGGGGCTTGTTCCGAGACTCCGACTACTGCCCATGACAGGGTGGCGTATTCAATGACTGTGTGCTGCATGTCCTATTATATGTTTACAGCGCAAAGTTCGTGGATTGTTTCCACATTTCAACTACCCGATAGTGTAGTAAAAGGGTGTTTGGGGGCTACATTTCATTGCGGGCGTGATGCTTTCCGAATTTTTCCGTCGGCATTTTCGCTTCGTCAGGATGACATTGTCATGGGTGTATAACGTGTTCTTGGAACACTTCAATATCGTTACATCGAACTAACGTGGCTCAGTAGCAAAAAGGTGTGGGTGACAAAATATTTGCGGTTGTAATGAAAAAGAGATCCCTCGTCGCTACGCTCTGTCGGGATGACAATTGCGCAATGACAAGCAGAGGTAATCTCTTTAAACGGCACCGTTAAATTCCACAGTTTGAACCTGTTTGATTTTTGGAAAAAGTGCGAGGCTTGTTTGACCGCTAGTTACACGATTGCTTGCAAGCGGGTAACTGAGGGAGTCCCGCAGCACCCAAAAATCAAACAGAAAGTTCAAGCGGCAAGACCTCTTTGACTGAAAGATGTCGCTTGCGACTCTTGAACAAAAAAGAGGTCGACTGGAATTTCCGTGTGCCGGGACCTTTTGCGTACTTTTCAGTCATGAAAAGTATGTGATAGAACGACAACAAGAAGAATAAACGACAACAGATTAAGGGTAAAACAAACCAAGGAATAACAGTTTTATTTAGTTGAGTTATTTCGTCCACACGAAATTTCTACTGAGCCACTAACGTTGAATACAACAACAAGCAAAAGCAAGCCCTCCGTCGCACGGCACGTGCGACGGAGGGCTCTTCTATGGTATGTACCTTGTTATCTCACAAAATACTTCTTTCCGTTCTTGATGTAGATTCCGCCGTTTTTGGGCTCAAGAACCCTGCGGCCCTGGAGGTCGTAGACAGCATTGTCACCGCTGTGGCCTGTGACATCCCAGATGTTCTCGATTGATGTTGTCTCGCCGTTGGCCTCAATGTATACGGTGTTGTCACGCTCAAGGACAAAGCTGTTGATTGCCATGCAGATGTCTCCTGTCATGTTCACGAGCAGGCCGAGCGATACCTTTGTCTCCTTTGAGAGTGTGAACTCCACGAAGTTTGACATTGTAGAACCCTTCTGTACCATCTGTGTGTATGCGAGTGCATTGCCAAGGTCTGCTGTGTTCGGCAAACCTGCGGCGTCGTCCACTACAACGTAGCTGTTGCCGCACTGGCCCTCCCAGGTGTTGTGGTAGTTGACGGTGAACTTGTAGTTACCCTGTGGCAGGGTAACTGTCTGGTATACCTTGTGGTTGCTGAGTGTGCCGAATCCGTCCCAGCCTGTGGTGAATGTCATGCAGCTGCCCTTCTGCTTGTCGACGTGTGCGCCTGTGGTGATGTTGTTGGCTACAGGTGCGTTCTCTATTGTCCAGTCGTTGATTGCATAGAAGCGGTTGCTTACGCTCTTGTTCACCTGTGTGGCGCTGTTGTACTTGAACGCTGCCACGTAGTTCACCAGGTAGTCGCCGGTCACGTCGCCGCTGCTGCCGGCCGCGTCGGTATTGAGGCAGAACACGCCCTTTGAGAGTCCCCATGCGTCGCCGTCGGGGCCGAATCCGCTGCGTACTCCGTTGTTACCGCCGTTTGTGCGGTCAATGACGTCGCCACCGCTCTGGTTGAAGTCGTAGTAGAGCAACAGACCGTCCTGTGATGCCGGCTCCTCAAGAGGTGCGTTGCATACGGCAAGCAGGTCCTCGTTCTTTACTACCTTGTCCCAGATGCGGAGCTCGTCAATCTGTCCGTTCATCTTGGCATCGCTGAGGCCGATAGAGAAGCTGTTGAGCGATGGAATGAACAGGTTGAATGCCACGTAGCTTGTAGAGAAGTATTCGCCGTCACGGAAATAGTCTACAAAGCCGTCGCTG
>JAFYWE010000040.1 GCA_017558165.1 Bacteroidaceae bacterium | reverse complement strand
TTGTTTTTTATATTCAAAAATGTCTGTTTTCTTCTTTTTCTCGGTTACGTAGCCCGCTACGCGCCCTACAAAAAATAATAAAACACCCTATTTTTGCTCTATAAAAAACTTAACGATATAAATTTAAACAGCTTCTAAGAGTAAAATCACGCATTTTATACTAACTTTGTACAGAGAACCATCACTCGAACAGGAGTTGTTGGTTTTCTGTATTTTTTATTTTTAAAGCACACGACCAGGATAACCTGTGACGGTTATCAATGCCAACTATGAAATTTCCGAAATTTCACATAATAAAGAAGCTCGATCTTTTCATCATAAAGACTTTTGCCACCAACCTGGCTGGTACCTTCTTTATTTGTCTCTTTATCTTCATAATGCAGTTGCTATGGAGATGGATTGATGACTTCGTTGACAAAGGACTCGACTTTTACGTTCTTGCCCAGTTCTTCATGCTGAGCTCTATCACGCTTGTATCACAGGCGCTTCCGTTTGCCATACTGCTTGCCTCACTCATGACGTTCGGTAACTTCGGCGAGAAGCTGGAGCTGCTTGCGATGAAGGCTGCAGGTATCCCGTTGCTCAGGATCATGACACCGCTCATTGTGTTCTGCGCAATGCTTGGCGGTATATCGTTCTATTTCCAGAACGTGGTGAGCCCGTATGCACAGATGAAGCTCTATACGCTGTTGTACTCGATAAAGCAGACATCGCCCGAGAGCGAGATACCCGAAGGCATATTCTATGACAGGCTCGAGGGCTACAATATCTACGTAGACAAGAAGAACATGGACACCGGTATGCTGTACGATGTGGTCATCTATGACACATCGGGCGGTTTCGAGAATACCAACATCCTGCTTGCCGATTCGGCTACCATCACCAACACAGCCGACGAGAGACACATGATACTTACAATGTACTCGGGTGAGCAGTTCTCTAATCTCCAGGAGCAGAAAATACAGAAGAAGAATGTTCCTTACCGTCGCGAGACATTCAGCCGAAAGGATGTAGTCATTGAGCTTGAGGGCGGTTTTGAAATGAAGGATGCCTCCATAATGAAGTCAAATGCCGACAGCAAGAACATGAAGGAGCTTGAGGTGGCAATTGATACCATAAGCTATCAGAACGACAGTATAGCACAGAATTACTGGAAAAACCTGAAACGCACTACATACGATGCTGTCACAAACTTAGACCACGAGGATACCGTGATGATGCAGAAGAACAATATCCTCAGCATCAAGTATGACAGTATCTACACCACTGCCACAAAGCAGTCCAAGCTCGTTTGGAAAAGGGCACAGCTGAACAAGGTAAAGCAGATGAAGGTTGACTATGAGATAAAGCACAACATCCTGCATTCACGCGAGAAGGACCTTAACAAGCACAAGATCTCATGGTGGAAGAAATTCACCCTGTCGCTTGGCTGTCTGATATTCTTTTTCATCGGTGCACCGCTCGGAGCCATCGTAAGAAAGGGCGGATTGGGATATCCTGTGCTCATTTCAGTTGCGACATTCATCCTTTACCACATATTCGACACGGCCGGTTACAAGATGTCGCGCGAGGGTGAGTGGCACGTATGGTTCGGTGCATGGTTGAGCACAATGGTACTGTCGCCATTGGGATTGTTCTTCACATACCAGTCGAACAAGGATTCCGAGATATTCAACAGTGACTCGATAAACAGGTTCTTCAGAATGCTGTTTGCTATCCCAGAGAAGAGGAACGTGACACTGAAGGAGGTAATCATCGACGACCCTGACTATGCCAAGGCAAAGGATGTGATGCTTGAACTGCATAACAGCGCAAGGGAGTATATCAAGATAAACAGACTCAAGAATATGCCATCGATAAAGAGCGTGTTCTTTAACGAGAACGACCACACACTCGATGAGTTCAACGACAAGATGGAGAACATTATTGAGGAGCTTGGCAACAGCAGGAACAGGAAGGTTGTGATAATGCTCAACGAATTGCCTGTACTGTCACCGCACGCTACTGTATCGCCGTTCAAGAGAAGGGCGCTGAATATACTCTCGATAGTAGTATTCCCTATCGGAACAATAATCTACCTTAGAGCAATAAAGTTCCGACGCAGGCTTGCAAAGGATCTTGTAAGGATTGAGATGAACAGTAAGAATATAATTGAGATAATAAACAAAGAGAAACTTGTATAAATCATAATATGGATAATTTCAAATTAAATAGCATTGAAGAGGCTCTCGACGATTTCAGAGAGGGCAAATTTGTAATTGTAGTGGATGATGAGGACCGCGAGAACGAAGGTGACTTCATCATTGCGGCCGAGAAGATTACCCCCGAGGCTGTGAACTTTATGCTCAAGAACGGTCGCGGAGTATTGTGCGCACCTATTACATTGTCACGTTGCAAGGAGCTTGAGCTTGCACCACAGGTAAGCTCTAACACAAGCCTTTTGGGAACTCCTTTCACTGTAACCATCGACAAGGTAGAGGGATGCAGTACAGGTGTGTCTACAGCTGACCGTGCGGCAACCATCAAGGCTCTGGCCGACCCTACAAGCAAGCCTGAGACTTTTGCACGTCCGGGACACATCAACCCGCTCTATGCACAGGACAACGGTGTATTGCGCCGTGCGGGACATACCGAGGCCAGCATTGACCTCGCACGTCTGGCAGGCCTCTACCCTGCTGCCGCGCTCATCGAGATCATGAACGAGGACGGTACCATGGCACGTATGCCACAGCTTGTGGAGATTGCAAAGGAGCATGACCTCAAGATAATTTCAATCAAGGACCTCATCGAGTACCGCCTGAAGCAGGAGTCACTCGTTGACAAGGGCGAGGAGGTTGACATGCCTACAGAGCACGGCCACTTCCGCCTGATACCTTTCCGTCAGAAATCGAACGGACTGGAGCACATAGCGCTCATCAAGGGTGAGTGGAACGAGGACGAGCCTGTGCTTGTACGTGTACACTCGTCATGCATGACAGGTGACATCTTCGGTTCACAGCGTTGCGACTGCGGAGCACAGCTCCACGAGGCTATGAAACTCATTGACGAGACAGGTAAGGGTGTTATCGTTTACCTTAACCAGGAGGGTCGCGGTATAGGACTCATGAACAAGATGCGTGCATACAAGTTGCAGGAAGAGGGTATGGACACAGTGGATGCAAACCTTTGTCTTGGATTCAAGGCTGATGAGAGAGACTACGGCGTAGGTGCCGAGATTCTTCGCCAGGTGGGTGTACACAAGATGCGCCTCATCACAAACAACCCCGTGAAGCGCATAGGTCTTGAGAGCTACGGACTCACCATAACCGAGAATGTAGGCATTGAGATTAAGCCAAACGACTACAACTCACGCTACCTGCACACAAAGGCCGAGCGCATGGGTCACACACTGCATTTCGATAATGAATAACTGAACTACTTATAACAAGGAATATGAACAAACTATCAGACCGCGTAAACCGATTGGCACCATCGGCAACATTGGCAATGTCACAGAAGAGCCAGGAGTTGAAAGCACAGGGTGTCGATGTAATAAATATGAGTGTTGGAGAGCCAGACTTCAACACACCCGATGCCATCAAGGCTGCCGCAAAGCAGGCTATCGATGACAACTGGTCACGCTATTCACCAGTTCCAGGATATCCATCATTGCGCAAGGCTATCGTTGAGAAGCTCAAGAACGAGAACGGACTTGAGTTCAAGGAGACACAAATCTCTGTATCCAACGGTGCAAAGCAGGCTGTATGCAACGCAATCATGGCTCTTGTGAACCCTGGTGACGAGGTTATAGTACCTGCACCATACTGGGTGAGCTACCCCGATATGGTAAAGCTTGCCGACGGTACTCCTGTAATCGTCAGCGCAGGTATCGAGCAGAACTTCAAGATCACCGGTGCACAGCTTGAGGCTGCCATCACACCAAAGACAAAGATGCTTATCCTTTGCTCTCCATCAAACCCTACAGGTTCGGTATATACTAAGGAGGAGCTCAAGGATCTTGCCGATGTACTTGCAAGACATCCACAGGTATTCGTTGTGGCCGATGAGATATATGAGCACATCAGCTATGTAGGAAAGCACGAGAGCATAGCGCAGTTCGAGGAGATAAGAGAGCGTGTGATCATCATCAACGGTGTATCTAAGGCATATGCAATGACAGGCTGGCGTATCGGTTACCTTGCAGCAGCAGAGTGGATTGTAAAGGGTTGCAACAAGCTCCAGGGACAGTATACAAGCGGTCCTTGCTCTGTATCACAGATGGCATCACTTGAGGCTTACACAGGCTCACAGGAGCCTGTAGAGGAGATGCGCAAGGCATTCCAGCGCCGTCGCGACCTCATCGTCAAGCTTGCAAAGGAGATTCCAGGACTTGAGGTGAATGTTCCCGAGGGTGCATTCTACCTGTTCCCAAAGTGCAGCTCGTTCTACGGCAAGAGCTACAACGGTACTGTTATCAACGACAGCGACGACCTTGCAATGTACCTTTTGACCGAGGCTCACGTTGCTGCTGTAGGCGGTACATCATTCGGTGCACCTGAGTGCTTCAGAATGAGTTACGCTACAAGCGACGAAAACATCATTGAGGCTATCAGACGCATCAAGGAGGCGCTTGCAAAGCTCGTATAAGGGATTCTCAACAGAATTTACATAACAAGTGAATGACCGGTGTTTATAATACCGGTCATTTTTTTATGCCCACTCTAATTATTATGTATTTACTTTGTGAAGGAGAAGGTAACGAAATAGACCCGGAATCTTGGAATCCATCATTTTGTCATATCGACCGCATGGGAGATATCTCATTATATATTGCTAAAGTAAACACAATGGTGAGCAAGCTTTGCAAGCATCCTTAAAACCTGTCAACAATTGTTAACAACATGTTGAAAACGTCATGATAAATAAATCAAAAAAAGTGGCAACTGGATTTTGTTTTGAGCAATTAAAATATAAGCCGGCAACAGTATGAGAATACCAAATTATAATACCACTTTTTAACTTATACTTTTCAAGTGGGTTTTGAACAGTTTTCAACACTTTAAACAGCAAAAAGTTATAAGTTGAACGTTATTCAACAGTCTGTTGATAATGTAATGTAGTGCATTGGTTTCAAGATATTTGAGATGTTGATATGTAATGAATAACTAAAGTCCTGTTACTGATAACCTAAAAAGCAAATTTAAACCCGATTATTTCTCTACATTATCAACAGGCTTTATTGTTGTTTTTTCTTTTTTTCATATTTAAAAAAGGAGATAAATAATATAAACTCTGTCAATAAGGTGGATAACGTGGTTGCCCGATACCATTAGGATACTTTTTTGTACCTTTGCAATGGATTCACAAAATAATAAGGTTTATGACAAAGATAATGACTACAATACTGGCGTTGGTGATGGTGCTGCTTGATTGGGTTGCCTACCGACGCCTGAAGCGAGAGAACGCAGGTAAGATACCAAGATATTCATTCTGCAGCGTTATACTGCTTTCCTATGTGGTCATATTGGCAGTACCGGTATTCATGTATGCGGTCATCACACCTGATAACGGCACTTCAATGATGAAGTTCTCAATGGCAATACTTACCGGGTATCTGTTCTTCGCGGTATGCAGGATGTTGCTCTATGCATTCTGGCTTCCTTCAAGAAGAAAGGTATTCAAAAGAATAGGTATTGTAGCGTCTTCATTACTTATGGTGATATTCCTGTACAGTGCTTTCGTGACACGCACCGATTATAGAATAAATAATGTAAGGCTCAGGTTCGATAATCTCCCGGAATCTTTCGACGGTTTTAAGGTTGCCTTCATCTCTGATGTGCATGTTGGTTCCATGTGGGATGCCGAGGCGGAGCTTGAGAAACTCTCAGGTGTTATCTCATCTACCGATGCCGATGTTGTGCTGTTCGGCGGTGATATGGTAAACCTGCACCACTCCGAGCTCACAGCTCCTGTACTTGCACAACTTGCCCGTATAAGTGGACGTCAAGGCTCTTTTGCTGTAATGGGTAACCATGATACCGGTAAATATATAAAAGGCGCTGAAAAGACCTTTTATGAGCAGAATAGGGAGTCTCTGGCCACAGGGTTGTCATCGGCTGGGTGGACATTATTACGTGATAGTACAGTATATATAAAGAATGGTAATGATTCCATTGCGATAACCGGTATTGACTACTCCGATGAACTGCTCGCTTACAAGCATTCATTCAGGGCTATAGAGGGATTTGATGTAAGCGGTATATATGATGATGTCCCTGACGGGATATTCAATATAACCCTCTCACACTTGCCACAGCTTTGGCACACATTGTGCGAGGGAGGTTACAGTGACCTAACCCTGTCGGGACATATACATGCAATGCAGATGAAGTTTGCTGGTCTTTCCCCTGCCGCCTTTTTATGCGATGAGTGGAGCGGTCTCTACGAGCGCCCCGAAGGAAAATTGTATATAAATGACGGTATAGGTTCGGTGGGATTCTTTGCACGCATAGGCGCACGTCCCGAGGTCACTTTGATTGAGCTGAAAAGTGAAAACTGAAAGGTGAAAGGTGAAAAGCTGGAACTGAAAAGTCAAAACGGAAAGCTGAAAGGTAAGGCATCCGGTCGATATGACACCAACGCCAGGTATTATAGCTTGGGATCAACATCTATATCATTACCTTCAGTTTTATAGTTCCAGGCTCATTATATAATCATTCATATAATATCCGTTGCCTATTGCGAAATCACCTTCCTCGGCGATTTTCATGCCCATCTTGAGGTAGAACCCCAATGCCTTGTTATAACGGTTCACGTTGAGCTCTATACGGGCTTTGGCGGTCTCTTTATCTTTACTTACGTATTCACATGCTTCATTGAAAAGCATCTTGCCTGTTCCGCACGCTTGCCTGTCAGGCATGATGTAGAGCTTGTGAAGGTGGTAAACGGTCACGTCATCCTCTGTGACTCTCTCCTTTTGTATTGACAAGTAGCCACAAGGGGCATCGTTGATGACGGCGATAAAGAATCTGTGTCCGTCCATAAACTGTTTTTCGAGGCTTTCTGTGGAGTACATCCACTCCATCATATAATCTACCTGCCCGGCTGTGAGTATACTGCTGTATGTATGCCTGAAAGCGATTTCAGCCATTGACCTTATTGCGGGTATGTCAACTGTAGTAGCAGGGATTATGGTAACGGTCATCGGCTGTAGGTTTATCTTATGACTACAATCTTTGTCGCGACTCCTTCATTTCCGTTGCTGTCGTATGTGAGTACATAGTATACTCCGCTTGCGACCTTCTCGCCTCTTGCGTTACGTCCGTTCCATGTGTACTGGCCTCCGTTTGATGTGCCTTCATTGATGAGATATCCGGCCGTGTCCACGATCTTTACGTTGCAGTCGTGTGTCAGTCCGACTATGGCAATATTTCCGCTGTAATCGGCTTTTACGGGGTTTGGATAGGCGTATATATTATTCTCGTCAAGCTTCTCCTCGGGACGTGTGGCATCACTCATATAGCTTGCAATGCCCTTGTCGGTACCTATGAATACCTCACCGCTACGGTCGTTGATTGCTATGCTCACGATGCTGTTCGATGGCAACGGAGAATTTTCCGTAGTGAAGTGATGTATGGTCTCCAGTCCGTCGGCGCTTATCAGGTATACTCCATCATCATTCGTGCCTATCCATTTACGGTTGGCTCCGTCTATCTGGATCGATTTTATGTATGTTCCGCTAAGCAGGTAGTCGGCAAGTCCTGTACCGTCGTTACGTGGCACTTTTATCTGCTTGAATACACCGTTATTGAAGAATGTCTTCGGGTTGTCAATCACGAACAGTCCGGTGTTTGTACCTACCCACATCTGGCCTTCACGGTCCTCGGCAAGTGCGAACACCTGGTAGATATCGTAGCTTATTCCGTCCTGGTTAACGAATTTGTTGAGCCACGCCTTTGACTCGTCGTCACTGCTGTCAAGCGGTGTGCCGTTCATCTTTGCACAGAATATTCCGGCCTCACCCTGCAGTGACTTCAGCCATAGCCATCCTCTTGAGTCCATTATAGGCTCAACCATTGTAGCAAGTTTCTCTATCGGTTTGTAATAGAGTTCGCACCAGGTGCCGTCATTCTTGAGTACCTTTACTATGTTCTTGGTTCCGGTATTTATGCACCAGAGGTTGCCTTCCTTGTCGAACTTGACCGAAGGAATGCGCACGAATCTTGTATTGGTTGGGATGACCGATTCAAGCGGGCTGTTGTGTGTGCTGTAGTGCTTTACGAACTTACCGTTACGGAACTCATACAATCCATAGCCGAATGAGCCTGCAAAGTAGTGTCCTGGTTCAGTAGGGTCCTCATCTATCGAGCACAGGTTCAGGTAGGGGATTCCTGTAGCCTGCTTTATGGTATCCTCGGGCAGGTTATTCCATCTGTTGCCGGAATAGTCGTACTCCATGAGTGTACCGTCGTAGAATGTGATGTCAAAGTAGTTTAGGTTTCCACCGGCTACCAATAGCTTGTCATCACTTGCGAACTTCATGTATTCGCAGTAGTTCCTTACCGGGCTGTCAGGGGTAACAGCTGTGGAGTTTACGATTATCTCACCATCCTTTGCAATGCATTTGACAATACCATTGTAGCCTTTGCAGTCCCAGAAATGGTTGCCGTCCTTCAGGATGAAGTTACTGTTGCTGTTCTTGTAGACGGTGACATCGGTCGGTGAGGTTATTATTGTTGTCTTCTTCTTTGCCGATGCAATGATTTCCTTACCATTGCTGTACATTGCATTGTACTTCTCGCCATGGTTGTATACGACATCCTGGAGGATATTGTTGCTTGCATTGTAGCTGTATATTCCGAACTCGTCAAGGTAGCAGTATAACATGCCGTCAAGCTCGCATATGGCCTTGGTAAAATAGTTGTTCTTCTTTACCCAGTTGTTCTTGTCGAGAAGGTTCTTGTCCGTGGCACATGAGTACATACCAGTCTCTGTTCCGCAGAACAGCGTCCCATTGAAAAGGTATGTACAGTATGTATTCAGGCCTGTCGTGTATGTATTGGTGAACTCATACTCCTCAAGGTCAAGCTCCACTATTCCGAACACGGTAGAGAGATAGGCTGTAGTGCCCTGTATGTCCACTCCGTTTATTCTTTTGTCTGGTAGTGGTTTGTTCTTGAAGTCCGTGATGTTGTACACCTCCTCGTCATCGAAGAGAATGTCTATGTTGGCATTGCTGTAGACCACAACAAGTGCCTTTATATCCTTGCAATATCCAATATGCGTTATGTCAATGTCGCTGAGTGTGTTTATCTTGTCGTACACACGTAACTCCTCATCACTTGTATTGTATGAGTACAGTGCCCCCGATGCAAGTACATATACCTTGTCACCGGCAGTCTGGCAGTATGTTGCGTTGTGATACGACGGGTACAGTACCCAATCCCCTATGCCGGCATTGGCAGTAATGGCAATAAGTATTGATAATATTGCAAAGATTCTTTTAACCATAGTTCTCCTTTAGGTAATCACTGAGCTGTTCTGTCGCGCGGTAGCGGTGGCTTATGCTGTTCTTCTGCTCACCGCTCATCTGTGCGAAACTCTCGGAAAAACCTTCGGGAACAAAGATGGGGTCATATCCGAACCCTGAGTTACCTCTCTTTTCCTCGGTGATTGTTCCCTTGACAATACCGTTGAACAGTCTTTCCTCGCCTTTTATAATTAACGCGATAACTGTACGGAATTGTGCATTGCGGTTAGTTTTTCCTGTTAAATTTTGCAACAGCTTCTGCATATTAGCCTCGGAGCAGCACTCCTCGCCCGCATAACGTGCCGAGTATACTCCAGGTTCACCACCCAGAGCCTCAACCTCAAGTCCTGTATCATCGGCAAAGCAGTCTACACCGTACTTCTCGTATATGTAGCGTGCCTTTATGAGTGCATTGCCCTGTAGGGTGTCAGCTGTCTCAGGTATATCATCGTGGCAATTGATGTCATTGAGTGACAGCACCTCTACCCTATCACCTACAATAGCCCTTACCTCGTCGAGCTTGTGCCTGTTGTTCGTTGCAAAGACCAGTCTCATCCTTTATTCTCTTCAATAAGTTTTTCGTTGTTTTCAGTATTCATGGGCACCGCCTTTGCCTTTGCCTTGATCTTGTCGAATCCAAGACCGTACACTGCCATTATCTTTGACTGTGATACAAGTGCGTTAGGGTCAATCTGTTTTATTGCGCTGAGCAGCTTGTTGGCCTGGCTTGCACGTGTGATTGTTGTAACGACCTTACTCTCCTTACCCGAGTAGTAACCTATTGAGTCAAGCAGTGTAGCACCACGTTTCAAATGTCTTGTGATGTAGTATGCGATATCATCGTACTTGCTCGAGAATATGAAGAACTGTACAGTCTGGCGGTTACTGTTCACCACATAGTCAAGCGATACGTTGACTACCACGAGGTTGATGAAGCCGTAGAATACCTTCTGCAGGCTCAATGCAGTGTTCTCTGTTGGGATAATGAAGAAACTGCTTATTACAATGCATGCATCGACATAGAGCATTGCGCGTCCGAAGCTCACATCCTTGTATTTGTTCACGATAGCCGCAATGATGTCGACACCGCCCGAACTTCCGTTGCTTATGAAACAGAATGCAAGACCCAGACCCGTGAAGATTGAACCTACGATACATGATTCAAGCTGCTTGTCGGCACCAAGGATATCCGATGCGTTGGGATACACCTCGAATACCATCTGGAAAAGCTGCAGGAACAGCGTGAGCACTGAAATTGCATACAGTGTCTTTAGGCAGAACCTCAATCCCAGCTGCCAGATGGCGATGAGTATCAACACCATGTTTATGGCAAAGTATGAGAACTGGATGGGAACACCTGTAGTATACTGTATGATAGCACAGATACCTGTCACACCTCCTGTCACGAATGTGTAGGGAGCCATGAAGAAGTTCCATGCAAAGGCATAGAATGCAAGTCCTATGGCAATAGTCAGGTAGTTCTTCACCTCGCTCATGATCGAGGTCTTTGGTATAAATCGCTTAGCCATGATTCTGAATTATTATAATGACTTTTATTGATATTCTAATCTTGTCAGATTACGATATTGACAATCTTCTTAGGTACAATGATGACCTTCCTGATAGGTTTGCCGTCAATGTACTTCTGGCTGTTCTCGTTTGCAAGCACAGCTGCCTCGATATCGGCATTTGTGGCATCCGCAGCAAAGTCCATTGTGAAGCGTGCCTTACCGTTGAATGAGATTGTGTACTTGATGGTATCCTCCTTGAGGTACTCCTCGTTGTACTCGGGCCACTCTGCATTACATACAGTGGTGTCGTGACCGATGATCTCCCACAACTCCTCGCAGATGTGCGGTGCGAACGGTGAAAGCACTACGATGATCTTCTCAAGCACTGACTTCTTATTGCACTTGAGTGCTGTAAGCTCGTTGAGGCAGATCATGAATGCACTCACTGTCGTGTTGTAAGAGAATGCAGGGATATCCTCGGTTGTCTTCTTGATGAGCTTGTGCAGTGACTTCAACTCCTCCTTTGTAGGCTCCTCGTCAGTGATTACAAGGTTGTCGTTCTTGTCGAAGAACATACCCCAGAGCTTGCGCAGGAAGCGGTGGCAACCGTCGATACCGTTTGTATCCCAAGGCTTTGACTGCTCGATAGGTCCGAGGAACATCTCGTACATACGCAGTGTATCGGCACCATATTTTTCTACAATGATATCGGGGTTCACCACGTTGAACATAGACTTACTCATCTTCTCTACAGCCCATCCGCAGATATACTTGTCGTTCTCGAGGATGAACTCGGCGTTGGCATACTCAGGACGCCAAGCGCGGAACGCGTCAATGTCAAGCACGTCGTTTGTCACGATGTTCACGTCAACGTGCAACGGAGTAACATCGTACTCCTTTGACAGGTTCAGTGAAACGAATGTGTTTGTGTCCTTTATGCGGTAAACGAAGTTGCTTCGACCCTGGATCATACCCTGGTTGATGAGCTTCTGGAATGGCTCCTCCTTTACGCTGATGCCGCTGTCGAAAAGGAACATGTTCCAGAAACGTGAGTAGATGAGGTGACCTGTAGCATGCTCTTTACCACCGACGTAAAGGTCTACGTTCTGCCAATATGCATTAGCCTTTTCACCGACAAGAGCCTTGTTGTTTGCGGGGTCCATGTAACGCAGATAGTATGCGCTTGAACCTGCAAAACCAGGCATTGTGTTCAACTCAAGAGGGAATATTGTGTTGTTGTCTATGTTTGCCTTGTCGGTAACTGTGTTGTTCACTGTATCCCATGCCCACATCTTGGCGTGGCCCAATGGTGGCTCACCGCTCTCTGTAGGGAGGAACTTCTCTACCTCGGGCAACTCGAGTGGAAGGCACTCCTCGGGTATTGGGTAAGGCACTCCATTCTTGTAGAAGATAGGGAATGGCTCGCCCCAGTAGCGTTGACGGCTGAAGATGGCGTCACGCAAGCGGTAGTTTACCTTCACGCGTCCGAGTTTTGTCTCGGTAACGTACTGCTTTGTCTTTGCGATAGCCTCCTTTACGGTGAGTCCGTTGAGGTTGAGCTTGCAGTCGCTGAATGCGGCTGTAGGTGAGTTTGTCATGATACCCTCCTTGGCATCGAAACTCTCTTCGCTTACGTCACATCCCTCGATGAGAGGACGTATCTCGATGCCGAAATGCTTTGCGAATGCGTAGTCACGGCTGTCGTGTGCAGGAACTGCCATGATGGCACCTGTTCCGTAACCCGAGAGTACGTAGTCGCTCACCCATACAGGGATATCCTCGCCTGTGATTGGGTTGATTGCGTATGAACCTGTGAACACACCTGTAACGTTGCGGTCAATCATACGCTCACGCTCTGTACGCTTCTTTGTGCGGTCAAGATATGCCTCAACATCCTCCTTCTGAGCCTCTGTGGTAAGCTGTGCAACCAGCTCGCTCTCAGGAGCAAGAACCATGAATGTTACACCGAAGATGGTGTCGGCACGTGTTGTGAATATAGTGAATTCAACATCACTCTCCTTTACGCGGAACTTCATCTCGGTTCCCTCACTGCGGCCTATCCAGTTGCGCTGTGTCTCCTTGAGTGACTCAGTCCAGTCAATTCTCTCAAGTCCGTCGAGCAGGCGCTGTGAGTATGCCGATACCCTCAGACACCACTGCTTCATCTTCTTCTGTACTACAGGGTGTCCTCCACGCTCCGATACACCGTCAACTACCTCGTCGTTTGCAAGTACTGTTCCCAATGCAGGGCACCAGTTCACCATGGTCTCGTTGAGGAAGGCGATACGCCAGTTCATCAGCAGCTCCTGCTGGGCTACCTCGTCCATAGCGTTCCACTCCTCTGCTGTCACCTCGATCTCCTCGGTGCATGCGGCGTTGATTGCTGCACTACCCTCCTTTGACAGCTTCTCGATTAGCTCCTGGATTGGCTTCGCGCACTTAGCATCATTGTCATAATAGCTGTTGAACATCTTTATGAATGTCCACTGTGTCCAGTGATAGTAACCGGCATCACAGGTTCTGATTTCACGGTCCCAATCGAAGCAGAAACCGATCTTGTCAAGCTGTTCGCGGTAGCGGTTGATATTCTGCTCTGTTGTAATTGCAGGGTGCTGTCCTGTCTGTATGGCATACTGCTCTGCAGGGAGTCCGTATGCATCGTAACCCATAGGGTTAAGCACATTATATCCGTTCAAGCGCTTGGAGCGCGCAAAAATATCGGATGCTATATAGCCGAGCGGGTGACCCACGTGAAGACCTGCTCCCGACGGATAAGGGAACATATTCAGGATATAGAATTTCTCCTTACCGTCATTCTCAACCACCTTGTAAGTCTTGTTCTCTCTCCAGCGCTGCTGCCACTTCT
>JAFYWE010000039.1 GCA_017558165.1 Bacteroidaceae bacterium | reverse complement strand
TTTTTTCATTTTTCAAAGGCGCATAGCGGGCTATGTAACTGCGAAAAAGGGAAAAACAGGCAAAAAAGGGCATAAAAAGACAAGCACTTCTTGAGGACAATGTAAATAATATTTTTGAAAGAAATTTAAACAGCTTCTTAACCGTTATTATGATATCATAACTCTTGCGGGCCTTTCTTGCGGAACGTGAGCGGCGGTACGCCTGTCTTCTTCTTGAAGAAGGTCGAGAACTGCCCGATGTTCTCGAAGTGGAGCTTCGAGGATATCTCGGCCACGCTCAGGTTGGTAGAGTAGAGCAGCTCCTTTGCCTTGGCCAGCTTGAGCTCCTGGCGGTACTGTCCGGGTGATATGCCGCACCTGTTCTTGAACTCGCGACGGAACAGCGAGTAGCTGATGTCGAGTGAGGCTGCAATGCACTCAATGTCCTTTTCGCCGGCAAGGTCCTCTTTCATCATTGCCTTGGCCTGGTTTATTATGCGCATGATGTAGCTGTTGCCGAACGAGTGGTTGAGGTCCTCGTAGTAGAGCCTGCCAATGAGTGATATGGTGAGGCTGGCCACAATCTGCTGGTATCCTTTCTTGCCGTCAGATATCAGGTCGAGTATCTCATGGTAGGTGTTCGTGAGGCGGTCGTCGACGCCCACGCGGAACACGCAGTTCTTGAAGGTGAAGAAGCCTGTCCTTATCTTGTCGTCCATGAAAGAGCCGTTGAAACCTATCCAGTGGTCGTCCCATCCGGTCTCGGGGTCGGGTGCGAACGTGTGCCATTCGCTGGGGAATAGCATGAACATCATTCCGGCCTCAATCCTTGTCCTTGAGCATGAGGCACTCTCAAAGTAGCCCGCTCCTCTTGTTATATATATGAGCTGGTACTCGTTGAGCACGCGGCGTCTGTTCTCTGGGAAACTGTAGCCGTCGGGGTGTGTCGACAGGGTGTAACCCTCGCCGGGCTTTATATGCTGGAATCCCGCTGTGGTGACTGCAAGTCCCCACGACTTGTCGCGCGGTGCAACCTGCAGGTACTTGAAGGTCGCGGCCTTCTCGGTTGTCTTGGTATCTTGTTCCATGGTCTCTTGTGCTTTTGAGCTTCAGTTCAAATATAATGACAAACCGGCGAAAAATCATGCAAATGAGTGAAAAAGTTTGTACTTTGTGGTTGGTAGCTACATGTGGCGGAACAAAAAGTGCCTTACGGTGTTTAGTTTCTGTATAATTTCAAATACCTACAATTATGGAGAAATTTATCAAAAGAACATTGATGTCGGCACTTGTGTTGTCGACTGCAGTGACTGCCGGTGCGCAACAATGGGTGCAGATTCCTGACGATGCCACGCCTATAATCTGTATCAGTGAGACTGTGAATGAGGCTCCCGATGTGGTGGAGATTTTCCAGAACACGCAGAGCACGTATATCCATGACCCGCGTGCACCGCGCTTCGTGCTCGTCGACCAGGAGGGCAAGTGGGCTCTGGGTATTGGCGGATACCTGCAGACAAAGATTGAGTATGACTTTGACAAGGCTGTTGATAATGTTGACTTCCTCCCGTCGGCCATACAGCGCAACGGGTCTCCGTCGAGCCAGTACCGCATGGACATGAGCAACTCAACCCTGTTTCTCAAACTGGTGGGCACGAGCAGGATATTGGGCGATTTCGTTGTCTTCACCTCGGGTGATTGGCGTGGGCAGGGCCTGGGATTCAAACTGCGTAATGCCTACATGAGCACCAGGTACTTTACATTGGGTTACACGGTGGGTTCCTTCATGGATCTTGCGGCGGTGCCTAACACCATTGACTATGGCGGTCCTTGCGGTATGACTTTCTACCGCTCTACGCAGGCCATGTTCAAGTATGGATTCGACTTCGGTCTCTCAATGGGTATTGGCCTTGAGGCTCCCGACGTGAACGCTACGGGTAACGAGCTCTTTAGCGTGGGTGCGCAGCGCTGTCCTAACGTGCCTGTCTTTGTGCAGTACAATCTGAACAACGATGTGAACAACCACTTGCGTCTTGGTGCCATATTGCGTGACATCTCGTACACCGATAAGGTGCTTGGCGAGGATACCGACAAGGTGGGCTGGGGTGCCCAGGCGAGCATGCTTGCCACAATGGGCAAGGTGCAGTTGATGGGACAGTTCACGGTGGGCGAGGGTATCGGTTCGCTTGTGAACAATGTATCCAACATAGGTGTGGATGTGGTACCTAATCCCGAGGCTCCGGGTAGGGCTATGATGCTTGCCTGCGAGGCGTGGTATGCCGGCGTGCAGTACAATTTCAGCTCCAAGTGGTTCGCTTCGGCAACCTATAGCCAGACTGTCCTCCACTCACGTAACGGCTATGGCACGGCGCACCCCGAGGGCTTCCGCAAAGGACAGTATGCCGTTGCAAACCTCTTCTACAATGTCACTGACAACATGCAGCTGGGTGTGGAGTATCTGCACGGATGGCGCATGGACTTTGACAACAAGACGTTCAACGCAAACCGCGTGAACCTGTCGGCAAGGTATGATTTCTGATAAAAAGACAGCTGTATGGCTGTTGAGCCGGCGTGGGTTGTCATGCTGAGTATGGCGAACCAACGGTCAACGCCCGTAGGGGCCAAAGTCAAGTATCTCTGTTTTACGCGTATTCTTGAGATCCTTCACTTCGCTCAGGATGACATCTTCTCTGGGAATGAATTTGGGGTCAAATGATGCCTTTGCCTAAAAAGACAGCAGGGAAAGAGTAATCTCCTTCCCTGCTGATGTATGCGTCCTGTACAATCAGATCCTGTTGTGTCTGTCGGGGATTATTACCTTTGGCTTGAATGACGCGGCCTCCTCAGGGCTCATTGCTGCATATGCCATGATGATGACAATGTCTCCCGGCTGGAACTTGTGGGCTGCGGCACCGTTGAGGCAGATGACGCCCGAACCGCGCTCACCCTTGATTATATATGTGACAATGCGCTCGCCGTTGCTGTTGTTCACGACGTGTACCTGCTCGCCTTCAATCATTCCGGTAGCCTCCATCAACGCCTCGTCGATGGTGATGCTGCCCATGTAGTGAAGGTTGGCCTCGGTTACTGTGGCGCAGTGTATCTTTGATTTCAGCATATTCAACAACATACTTATTTCCCTCCTTTGTATTTAATGTTATCAATAAGGCGAATCTTTCCGCAGAACAGTGCGATGCAACCGACTACGTAGTCGCTGTCGTCCCACTCGCTTATCTCCTGCAGGGTGTTGCCGTCAACTATCTGGTAATATTCGAGCTCCAGTCCAGGGGTGCTGTTGATGATCTCCTCAACGAATGCCTTTGTAGCGGCAAGGGTGTTCTCCTTGGCATGCTCAAGGCTGGCGAAGAGTGCACGTGATATGGTAAGTGCGCGCTCACGCTCCTCGGCACTCAGCAGGGTGTTGCGGCTGCTCATTGCCAGGCCGTCGGCCTCGCGTACAATGGGGCAACCCACGATCTGTAGCTTGAGGTCGAGTTGGCGCACCATCTCGCGGATGATGGCAAGCTGCTGGAAATCCTTCTCGCCGAAGTATGCCTTGTCGGGCTCCACAGCATAGAACAGCTTGCTCACAATCTGGGCGACGCCGTTGAAATGGCCTGGACGGCAGGCGCCTTCCATCACGGTGTCTATGGGTGCAAATGAGAATTGGCGTGTATCCTCGGTGGGGTACATCTCCTCTACTGTAGGTGCGAATGTTATTGTGGCTCCCACCTTCTCAAGCAAGGCGCAGTCGGCCTCCAGGGTGCGTGGGTAGTTCTTCAGGTCGTTCTTGTCGTTGAACTGTGTGGGGTTTACGAAAACGCTCACAACGGTAACGTCGTTCTCTTTTACCGAACGCTCCACAAGCGATGCGTGGCCCTGGTGGAGCGCACCCATCGTGGGTACGAGTCCTATGCTCTTGCCTGCCGCACGGCACTCGTCGAGCATGCTCTTCAATTCATTAATTGTACTGATTACTTTCATCCCATCAATCTTTTGACGAGTCCCCGTAAGGGGGCTTTTCGTTTTGCGGGTGCAAAGTAACAAACAATTGCCCATAAAAAGAAATAAGAAGCTGCTTAAATTTCTAAAAAAAGTTTTTCTTATACTGTAAGTCGCTGTTTCGTTGTTTTTTATATTCAAAAATGTCTGTTTTCTTCTTTTTCTCGGTTACGTAGCCCGCTACGCGCCCTACAAAAAATAATAAAACACCCTATTTTTGCTCTATAAAAAACTTAACGATATAAATTAAAACAGCTTCTAAATAAAATAAAAATATTTCATCGCGACTGCGTCGTGGCGCTATCTTTAGCGTGGCAAATTGTTGCCAGTTCTGCGCAAAACGGTTGTTAATATCTGTAAATCAACGCGGTTTTGGCATAAAAACACTTAAAAACCGCATTCAATTTGCCACATTGGCATTTTTTTTGTAATTTTGCGACACGCGGACTATATCCGTGGTTGATTTAAAAGATGAAAGCGAACAGAATTTTATTTATTACACAGGAAATTACACCATTCGTGCCTGAGTCACTGATGGCAAATACCGGACGTCACTTGCCACAGGCAACACAGGACTCCGGTAAAGAGATAAGAATCTTCACTCCAAAGTGGGGTATCATCAACGAGAGACGCAACCAGTTGCATGAGGTTATACGCCTTTCGGGCATGAACCTTATCATTGACGATACCGACCATCCATTGATAATCAAGGTGGCATCGTTGCAGGCCGCACGTATGCAGGTATACTTCATTGACAACGATGACTATTTCCATAACCGTTCGATGACAACCGACGAGAACGGCGTGGAGTACGATGACAATGACGAGCGTACGATTTTCTTTGCACGCGGTGTCCTTGAGACTGTGAAGAAACTGCGCTGGTGCCCCGAGGTAATCCATTGCCACGGTTGGATTTCGGCTCTTGCTCCACTTTACGTGAAGAAGGCATACAACGAGGAGCCTTCGTTCCGCGATTCAAAGGTGGTGATTTCACTGTATGATGATAACTTCAACGAGAACCTGCCCGATAACTTCCTGCAGAAGCTCATTCTCAAGGATATGAGTGAGGATGTTGTTGACGGTATCTCGGTTCCTGTGACATATAACGAGCTCGCGAAGCTTGCAATCAAGTTCTGCGACGGCGTTATCGTGAACGGTGACAACGTGTCGCCCGAACTTATCGCCTACGCCGAGTCTCTTGGTATCCCTGTGTTGCCAAAGCCTGCCGATGAGGAGTACTACGAGGCTTGCAACAACTTCTACGATAAGGTTTTTGCCCAGGAGTAAGAAGTTGTTTAAATTTATATCGTTAAGTTTTTTATAGAGCAAAAATAGGGTGTTTTATTATTTTTTGTAGGGCGCGTAGCGGGCTACGTAACCGAGAAAAAGAAGAAAACAGACATTTTTGAATATAAAAAACAACGAAACAGCG
>JAFYWE010000038.1 GCA_017558165.1 Bacteroidaceae bacterium | reverse complement strand
GAGATACGC
Organism: Bacteroidaceae bacterium; assembly: GCA_017558165.1. GTDB lineage: Bacteria > Bacteroidota > Bacteroidia > Bacteroidales > Bacteroidaceae > HGM04593. Next base: position 5,150 of record JAFYWE010000038.1, on the reverse strand, counting down.
GCCTACACACGCTACATGCTCAACTGGGGCAAGGACGCAGTCTTCAGCCGCGTGTTCGCAGTGTTCGACAAGGTAAACGCCGACAACTGGGACTTCAAGAACATGCTCGACCGCCGCAGAGGCTTCACCAGCAACGGCGAGTGGATAAGCGCAGAACTTCCCGACGCCACCCTCGACTTCTTCCCCGAGGGCGGTAACCTTGTGGCAGGAATGACAAGCCGTGTAGCATACGAGCTACGCGGAAAGGACGGCCTCTTCGGCGAGGAGAGAGTCACCATCCTCGAGGACGGCAAGCCACTGCTTGAGACAACACCACAGCACCTCGGCAAAGGCTCATTTGTCTTTACCCCCAAGGCCGGAGCAAAGTACCGCGCCGAGGTAACAATGAACAATGATAAAGGCAAGGAGAAGAAGCACAGGTTCGACCTGCCCGCCATAGAGGAACAGGGAGTAGTGATGAACGTCACAGAGACCGACGGCAGGGTAAACATAGACGTGGCAAGCAACCTCACCGACACCGACGAACTCGGTTTCGTCATCATCAACCGCGGAACAATGGGCTACTACAAGAAGTTCGGCAATACAGGACACAACAGCTTCTCGTTCGCAACAGACAGCCTGCGCGAGGGCGTCAACCGCGCCATACTCTTTGCCGGCAACATCCCGCTTGCCGAGCGCCAGTTCTTTGTGATGCACGACACCTTGCAGACAAACGACCACGGCACCGTAAGGCTCAACGTCACAGCCAACGGTGGCAATCCAAATGACATAACCCTGTCACCACACCAGAAGGTGACAATCAAGGTAAGCCGTGAGGACGGCAAACCCATCACCGCAGAGAGTGACCTCTCGCTCTCCGTGAGCGACGCCATAGGCAAGCAGACCACATCCTACAGCCACAACATGTACACATACCTGCTTCTCGGCTCCGAGCTCAAGGGATACCTGCCCGATGCCGCGCAGTACTTTGACCCCGACAACAAGAAACGTAAGGAACAGCTCGACCTTATTATGCTCACCCACGGATGGACATCATACGACTGGAGCAAACTCACCCGCGAGGAGATAGGTGACTTCCAGCCCATAGAGCGCGGAATAACCATCAAGGGAAAGTTCTTCCTCAAGACCCGCAGCAACAAGTTCGGCAGTATTGGCAAGACCATACTCACACCGCAGAAGAACACCCTCACACGCTTTGACATTGCCACCGACGGCAAGAGAGTAAAGACATCGACCTTCCGTACCGACAGTACAGGCTCGTTCGTGCTCGAGACCGATGAGTTCTACGGCACACGCGTGGCATCGCTCAAGCCGCATAATATAATGAGACAGAGCGGCAATATCGCCTACCAGTTCGCGCTCGACCGCTACTACTCGCCCGGCTTCAGGCTCTATGACTATTGGGAGAACCACCTTGGCAAGCCCATGGGCAAGAGCGAGAGCGACAGTCTGGTGAAGCTGAACCCATTCGAGTTCATGCTGTCGTCATTCGAGGTGGTGGCAAAGAAGAGTTTCGAGCAGAACAGCCGCCCGCCACACAGCGAGATGCGTTTCAACTACCTTGACGAATGGGAATATGCACAGGATGTGACATTCCTGAACATGTTCAGGACCTACGAGGACGACGTGTACAATGATATGAAGGTCAAGAACGAGGCATGGGGAATAATTGTAAAAGAACTTTACGAAAACGAAGAAATATCATTGCACGAAAAATACCTCATTCTAAAAAATGAGGATATTCTTGACAAGGATGTCCATTTGGTCCTTAACGGACACAATTTAGAGGATACAGCACGGTTTATTAAAATTCTTACCGATCTCTACGAATCGTACCTTATCAATAATGACAGGAACGAAGATGTTATATCAATGATAAGGTATTCGGAGTATAATAAAAATGAACGCTACATAGGCAATATACGTTGTTGCGAGAAGGCTGTAACAATTCCCGTCGATCACTATTACGACCATATGCTCACAGCCAATGATGTAGTACTGAGTGCCATGCGCCGCCATAACTACAACTGGGCCTATTGGGTACAACTGATGGTCGTTGACGGAGAGTACAGCTACCTTAATGCCCCCAAACCCGATATGGAATACCTTAGGGGACTACCCGATGCGGACAAGATGACGAATTTCAAGGAATTTGTCATACGCAGCGATGAAAAGACACGCCTGCAGTTCGAGAACCGTGGCACTCATTGGACACCTCTCACACGAATGCTCGACAACAAGATTCCAATCCAGAAGTTCTATCGCGGTTTCCTGTCTCAGAGCTATCTTTACGACGGCAATGGTGTAGACGGTTGCCCCGATATCGCAAACTTCTGGGAGAGCCTGATGAACACGCGAAACGGAGGTATCAATTACCCCATCAACCCCAACTACGTTGCCTGCCTCATTCCATACAGCGAGGAGGAACGCAAACAGGGAGTGGTGCCTGAATTCGCATCACCAAGCAGTACAATGCGCTATACATCTGTACAGGGCTACAGCGAGAGCAAGAGATTCTACTCGCCCGACTATGGCAATATGAAGCCACTGGAGCAGGATTATCGTCGCACTTTATATTGGAATCCGGCAGTGAGGATTGAAAACGGCGAGGCTGTCATTGAGTTCTACAACAGCAGTGTCTGTAACAACATAATCGTGGATGTCACAGGACGTGATGGCTATACAATGTTCAGTAACGATGCCATAACGAATACAAGAGAATCATTGAGAAAGGTGGAAGTGCAGAAGGAGAGCGGCAACGATGAGAATGTACAGCCTGTGCAGCTTGATTCTTCTACACTGGCTGCGTGCGCCTACCACCATGAACGTGCAATGATATACTACAACCAGAAGCGCTACAAGGATGCCATTACCATGTTTGCCGAGCTTGTACAGTACCGGTATGCGCCATCAATGTATTACGTTGGTCTCTGTTATCTAAACGGCACAGGCCTTACAAAGAATGACCAGCTGGCATACAAGTTCATAAGCAATGCGGCTGCAACGGGATACACAAAGGCCGTGTATGACCAGGCAACGATGCTTGAGAACGGTATTGGAACAGAGACAGACAAAAATGAAGCACATATGCTGTTTACCAAGGCTGCCGACCTTGAAGAGCCACGTGCACTTGTAGAGATGGCACACCGCTACTTTGACGGTACAATGGTTGCACAGGACAGTGCAAAGGCCGAGGAACTGTTACGCAATGCCGCAGAGCAGGAGCACACCATAGCTATGCTTGAATACGGACTGTTACTGCAGGAGGACGGCTGCAACGGACTGAAATATATAAAGGCTGCAGCTGACAACAAGAACGCAGATGCATTGATGTGGCTTATTGAGCACGCTCGCAGTACCGGCAATGACAAGAATGTCTACAGATATGCCCGTAGCCTGCATCAGCTCGGTGACAAGCGTGGCACAAAGGTTCTGGCGGACTGCTATTTTGAGGGCCGTGGAGTCAGACGTAACAAAAGCCTTGCAAAGGACCTTTACCGCGAGGCAGGGAGTGGTGAGTAAGGAAGCCCCCCTAATGGGGAGGGATAATAAGGTTTAACGGTTTTTTATCCCTATTGGTAGGATTGGTTACCGCATATTAAGATGCTTACACTCGTAGCCGGCGGATTGTTAAATCCGCCGTGACAGAGTCACGATGTGAGTGTAAAATCTACTCCTCAGTCTTGCAACAAGTTGCAATCCAGCTCCTCTTCGCACGAGGAGCACTAATTTCTTATGTTTGATATGTATTCGCAAAATGTAATCACTCAAACTTGATTGCTCTGGTGGGCTCAATCCTTGAGATGAACATTGACGGCAGTACAAGGACAGCGACTGAGATGATGAACATGGCTATGTTCATTGGTACGAGAAGCCAGGAGAACCCTATGGGCACGCGGTCCATGTAGTACATGTCGGGGTCTATGGCTACGATCTTGAACTGCTGCTGTAGGTAGCAGAGAGCGAGTCCTATGATGTTGCCGAATATGATTCCCTTGCCTATTATGAAGCAGGCATAGTAGATGAATATTCTCCTTATCGATACGTCCTTGGCTCCTATGGCCTTGAGGATGCCTATGAGGTTGCTCTTCTCCAGTATGATTATGAGCAGTCCCGATACCATGGTGAATGCGGCTATGCACACAACAAGTATGAGTATGAGCCATACGGTCTGGTCAAGCAGTTCCAACCACTCGAACATGTGCATGTTCAGCTCCTCTATTGTCGGTATCGATAGTGTCTCGTCATTCCTGTCGGCAGCGCGTGCGGCCACCTCCTTTATCTCATCGCGTGTCTGCTCCAGACGGCTGTAGTCGCCTATGTGTATCTCTATTGCCGATGACTCGTTGCTTTCCCAGTCGTGTATTGAGCGGGTGGTGTAGATGTCGGTAAAGGCAATGATGTTGTCGAATTCCGTGAGGTGGGTGTTGTATATGGCGGCGACGGTCTGCTTGCGTGCCCTGATGCCCTTGTCAAGGAAATAGATGTTTATCCTGTCGCCTATCCCGGCCTTCAGCTTTGCGGCCATGGCCTGTGAGATGACAATGGAGTTCGATGGCAGGGTGTCGTTGAAGCACGGTATTTCGCCGTCGACAAGGTGTGACTCGATGAGCGATAGGTCGTAGTCGCTGCATACTCCCTTAATCACGACACCTTCGTACTCATCATTGGCGACAATGAGTCCCTGTTTTTGGGTGTATTGCTGTATGTGTGTGACGTTCTCGATAGCGTTAAGCTCGGCCAACAATGTACTGTCAGCCGTGAGCGGTGCCTCGGCCGAGTTGAAGCTGTTATAACCCATGATCTGGATATGTCCGCCGAAGCCGAACATCTTCTCACGCACCTGTTGCTTGAAGCCCACGATTATGCATATAGATGCAATCATGATTACTGCACCGATGGCTACACCCCACATTGCTATGGCAACGGCAGGGCGGGATATGCGGTGTGCTCCCTTGCGGGTTCCGTATAGTCTCTGTGCTATGAAGAATTCCAGGTTCATTCTCCGTGTCTGGTTATTTCAGTTTCTTTCCGTCGGCGAAAGCATTGCCGGCCTTGGCACCCAAAGTGATATAATCGTGGTTTACGGGGTCGTATGTGATTGGCTGCAACTTTTTAGGGTCAATCTTGCCGTCTGTAAGTATGCTCTC
>JAFYWE010000005.1 GCA_017558165.1 Bacteroidaceae bacterium | reverse complement strand
TGTGGCCCTTTTGCTGGCCGTGTATCTTGTCTTCCAGTTCGTGTTCTCGGCCTTGGCCATGGGAGTGTATCTGGTACATGCCGTTATCTCCGGTGCAATACAGCCGGAATTGTTGCAGGATATTCCGGCACTCGTGGAGAGCCCAGCCGTGAAGGAGTTCTCCAATGAGTCTATGGCGCTGGGGCTTTTTCTCTCGTCGTTGGCGATGCTTCTCTTTATCCACAAGACGGGGCTCTTCCGCCTGCGCATGAGCCTTTTCCGTTCCATTGCCTTCAAACCACTGTTGCAATCGACTGCGCTTGTCTTCACCTCGATGCTGGCACTCAACATCTTTGTGCAGTGGCTCCCGCTTGAGAACGTACTCGAGAACCAGTTCGAGGGGCTTACGCATACGTTCCTCGGTGCGCTTACCATCTCGTTGCTTGCACCTGTCCTTGAAGAGGTGATGTTCCGTGGCGCAATCCAGGGCTACCTTACCCGTAAACTGGGCAATCCGTGGCTGGCTATGGCTATGGCGGCGTTGGTGTTCGGCGTGTACCATATGAATCCTGTGCAGGTGGTGTATGCCTCAATGTTCGGCTTTATCCTCGGTTGGATGTATTACCGTACAGGCAGTCTCATGTCGGTGATTGTGGGTCATGTGCTCAACAACTCCATCGCAACGTTGACAATGCTCATGTTCGGGACGGCAACCGAGAGTGAGATGATGGGGGAGATTCTGCCCCAGGAGGCTGTCATTGCATCACAGGTGATGATGTTCATCGTCTTTACAGCCGCGTCGGTGCTTCTTGTCATCAAACTGCACCGTTCAATGCCTGCGCCTCCCGTGCCCTGGCACGAGAGTGACGAGGTGTCAGAATAACATCCTGTTCTTCTTCAGTTCCGCACGCAGTGCTCGGGCCTTTGCCGGGGCTGTGACCTTATCCATCAGTGCCCAGAACCTGTCGCTGTGGTTCATCTCCACGGTGTGGCACAGCTCATGCAACAATACATAGTCGACGAGTCTTGACGGCAACATCACAAGACGTATGTTGAGGCTTATAGTACCGCTTGTGCTGCAGCTGCCCCAGCGTGAGCTAACGTCGCGCACCGTACATCTCTTATACTTGAAACCCGTCCTTTCGGCAAGCTCCTTCAAGCGTTGCGGGAGTACTCTTGCCGCGCAATGCTTTGCCGCTCCCTTTATTGCAGTGCGTAGCATCTGCTGTGTATCGGCGCTCGTGAAATCGGTGTTCTGCGGAACCTCTATCACATATCCGTTCCCGCTGCCGATGAGCCTCATCCTGCTGACGGCGCTCTCCTTGATAGCCAGCCTCAAGTATTCCGTATCGATAGAGAAATCCTTGTCTATAATCTGCTCCTGGCTCTGCTGTTGGCGTGTCTTCAGCCTTGCACCGCATTCCGTGAGCGCGCGCTCGATGTCGGTGTCCTTGGCATATTCCGGGACGGTCATCATAATGGCATCAGGGCGCACACGCATTATGATGCGGCGCGCCCTTGGGTTGCGTGTGATTATGATTCTGCCCCACTGCTTGTGCTCTATGATGCTCTGGCGGGGTGGCATGGTCATGGGATTATGTGTGTGCCCTGAATACCGTCAATGGCATCGGCACGTGTTATGATTACCTCTCCCACGCCGTTGTCAATGGCGTTGAAGGCGTTGTCAATCTTGGGTACCATTCCACCGCTTACTATGCCGTCGGCAAGCAACGTGCGGTAGCTCTCGCGGGTGATGGTGGGGATGAGGCTGTCGGCGTCATCGGGATTGCGCATCACTCCGGGGAACTCGAAGCAGTAGATGAGTCTTGTGTCGTAGTGTGCCGAGAGTGCCTTGGCTGTCTCGGCGGCCATAGTGTCGGCATTGGTGTTCAGCAGGTTGCCGTTGCCGTCATGTGTCAGCGGTGCCACGATGGGTACTATGCCCTGTTCAATGAGGCGTGAGAGCATCAGGCCGTCGGCCTTGTCCACGTCTCCCACAAAACCGTAGTCAACCTCTCCGACTGGGCGCTTGTGCGCCTTGATTATGTTGCAGTCGGCTCCGGTGAGGCCAAGGGCGTTCACCCCGCGTGCCTGCAACTGTGCGACGATGGTCTTGTTCACGAGGCCGCCGTATACCATGGTGACAACCTGCAGGGTATCGCTGTCGGTAATGCGTCGTCCGCCTACCATACGGCTCTCAATGCCCAGTCTCTCGGCCATGCGTGTCGCCGAGCGTCCGCCTCCGTGGATGAGTACCTTGTTTCCCTCAATGGCCGAGAAGCGGTCAAGAAGTGCGGCAAGGGAGTCCTGCTCCTCGACAATCTTTCCGCCTACCTTTATGATTGTAATCTTTTCTTTCATCAATAATCGAGATATGTGTATCCGTACAGGCCTGAACGGTAGTTGGCAAGGAACTCCTTACCCTCCTCAAGGCTTATCCTGCCCTCCTTGACAGCGCTTGTCACCCAACGCTCGAGTGTGCGCACAAGCTTGCGGGCGTCGTACTGCACGTAGTCAAGTACATCGGCGATGGTCTCACCGTCAATGATCTTGTCAATGTGATATCCGTCCTTGTCAACACTCACGTGTACGGCATTTGTGTCACCAAAGAGGTTGTGCATGTCGCCAAGAATCTCCTGGTATGCACCTACGAGGAACACGCCAAGGTAGTAAGACTCGTTCGACTTCACGCGATGGACCTTCAAAGAGTCGGCCTTGCTGTTGTAGTGTATGAAGTCGGTTATCTTGCCGTCGCTGTCGCAGGTCATGTCCTGGATTGTACAGCTGCGGTCGGGGCGCTCGTCAAGACGGTGGATTGGCATGATGGGGAAGAACTGGTCGATACCCCAGCTGTCGGGCAGGCTTTGGAACAACGAGAAGTTGCAGAAGTACTTGTCGGCAAGTAGCTTAGGCAACTTGCGGAAGTCGTCGGGCACGTGCTTCATGTTCTTTGCAATGGCCAGAATCTCACGTGTCACGCTCCAGAACATGCTCTCGATCTGTGCACGTGTCTTCAGGTCAACGATACCGTGGCTGAAGAGCTCGAGTGCCTCCTCGCGTATCTGCTGTGCATCGTGCAGTGCCTCGAGCATGTTGCGCTGGTCGAGGTCGCACCATATCTTGTAGAGCTCCTTTGCAAGGTCGTGGTCGTTGGCTGCAACCTCCCAATCCTCGTCCATCTGTGGAAGGGCTGCTGTCTCGAGCACCTCAAAGATGAGTACCGCGTGGTGTGCCGATACCGAGTGTCCGCTCTCTGTGATGATGTTGGGGTGGGGGATACCGTTCTTGTCGGCAGCATCCACCATGG
>JAFYWE010000037.1 GCA_017558165.1 Bacteroidaceae bacterium | reverse complement strand
GATGCTACCGCGGTTCGCAGCCAGTGTGTTTGTGCCGTCAGCGTTTCCAAGGTTACCGGCAGGGTCGATGCTGTTCCAGTCAATCTTGAAACGCATACGGTACTTACCCACTGTCTCAGGAGCCTTGAACGTTGGGAGCGCCACGGTGTTGTTGCCGTTAGACTCGCCTGCACTGTTGCGCCACTGGCCTCCGCCGTCTGGGTCGGCATTGTATGCAGAGTAGCTTACAAGGTCGCCTGTAGGTGTGTAGCCGTCCTCAGCAACGCCTGCAGTGAATGTGCCGTCACCGTCTGCATCCACGTAAACATACGCGTGCATCCATACCGCACCGTAACCGGCAACTGGTGTCACGATGTCACCTGCGCCCACTTTAAGTGTTACGCTCTCTGTAGCATCTACATAGAGCTGAAGCTTCTGTGCCTCGGTCAGGTTGTAGTTGCTTGTACCATAAGATGCGCTCTGTACCTTAACGAAGTTAAGAGGTCGGTCACTGCTCTTTGTTCCAGTGAAGTTTACCCCGTAACCTGTGGTCTGAGCCATCGCTGTCATTGCAATGAGCATTGACAACAAGAATGTGATTTTTCTCATAGGTTAGTTTTTAGGTTTATAAATAGAGTTTAAATAAGTGCGATTTTAGTGAAATTTCGATACTTTCTGCTAAAGTAGTTAAAATATATATAATAGCAAGCGCTTTTTTCATTTGTTTTATAGGGTTAAGGCAGTGGCGCTATCTGGCATAAAAGAACTGCGCGCCTTTGTGGGGCGCGCAGTAATAAGTACATGGGGTACGTTTATCTTATCAATGTCTTTTTACCGTCTATGATGTAGATTCCAGGCTCGGTCACGGTGTCGAGCTTACGGCCAGAGAGGTCGTATATACCTTTCACTTTTCCGCTTTCCGCTTTCACCTCCTCAATGCCAGTAGCCACGCTCTCAAGCATCCAGACCTCGGCCATGTCAAACGGTGCGTCGCAATATGGATAGTAGCTTGTGGCATCACCGTCAACAGGGCCTACCTTGAAATACTGTGTTCCGTTCATTATGTAGAACTGTCCGCTGTTGTCACTGAGGTACTCGATGCCTAAAGCCGATTTCTCGCCAGTGTTGCTGGCGTCGACGTTCCACTGACGGCACACGATGTAGTATCCGCTTGCCGAGAGAAGGTAATATTTGCCGTTGCCTGCATCCTCAAGAGTGAATACCTGGTCGTTGTTATCAGCCTGATATTCTGCAATGCCCACAGAACCCTTAGGTCCGGAGTTGTTCACCTCGTTGTAGCGCTCAATGGTAAGATACTTGTTCTGTGATGTAGATACGATGCGGTACATTGCCGATGGGTCGATAACCTCCTCAACGATAAATGCCGATGAATATCCGTCGTTCCAGAAAGGCGCGCTGGCACCATCGTAGTTGCTACCGTCGGTCTTGAGTACCATGTAGCCGTAGCAATCCTCGTTCTTGCCTGTGTCATAGCCACGCTTGCTGTACCATGCAAGGTATCCGAACAGCTGCTCCGATGTTCCGGCAGCCGATGAAGAAGGTGCAATCTTCTCGAAAGTGATGTCGGTCATTGCATCCTTGCTCTCCTGCAAACCGTCAGTGTCGCCACCGCCCTGCAACCAGCTTACACCGTTGTAGCTTGAGTGGTATACAAGATACTTGCCGTCGCCGGTGCTCAATGTCACGGTGCCGTCGCCGTTGTCCTCGCAAAGGAACTGTGCGCTCTCGGGCAACTCCTCCTCGCCGCGTGCGACAATGGCGATGTCGCTGCCTGTATAGTTGAGATAGAAACGGTTGCCGTTCTTTGCTACCATCGTAAGGGTGTACTTCTTGCCACCTTCAGGCAACAGGACATCTGTTGTGCCCAGATAAGTCTCGACTGCAATCTCAAGGTTAGCACCGGCTGTCTCTGTAGGGTTCTCTTCGGCTACAGCAATGGCTGCCTCAAGCGCCTCGCGTGGGGCTCTGTCGGGGAAACCTATGCCTCTAAGCTTCAGGAGTTCCTTTGCCTTGGCAATCAGGGCGATTGTCTCGTCGCTTGGCTGGTCGGGCTGTGCCTCAGGCTCCTTGCCCTTGAGCATGCTGTACTTGCCGTTTGTTATCTGCTCGATGCTGTAGTTCTTGTACATGATGTTGTAACCACCGTATGCATTGATACCGTATGTGTCCTCCTCATAAAGGAATGCGATTGTAGAGTCCTTCTGAAGGCACATGGTAGAGTAGGCCGATGCAAGGTGTGATGCCTGGTGACGTCCGTCCCAGTTCTTGGCGAAGTTGGCAGGTGTGTTGTAGTCGGCGCCCGAAGCAAGTTCCTTGTAGTAGATACCTACATTGGCGCGTCCGTTACCGAACGGGAGTGACTGCAGTGCCAGCCACATCTCGCGGTTGTCCTCGTTACGTATCACAGGGATGATCATGATCTCACCGTTACAGCTGTTGCCTGCGGCTACAACGCCGTTCACGCTGCTGTTTGATGTAGCCATTGTGCCCCAAGAGCCCTCGGCTGCATCGGCGTCGGTGAATGTGTAGATGTTGAAATAGCGTCCACCGTTGATACGTGAGCTTATCACGATGTTACCGTTGGGGAGTTCCTCGACCTTAGGCTCGTCACCACCACTGGGTACAGGTGCGTTCTCAACGCCACCGAGTACATCCCATGTGCCACCGAAGTCGTCGCTGTAGAGCACGAAGTTGGTGTTCACGCTGTTCACATTCTTCAAGAGAACAGCGCAGTAGAGGCGGTAGTAGTCGTTTACCTTGGTGTAACGGCTCTGGTGTATCTTACCCGAACCGATGAACATTGCGCGCACGGGGCCGTGCTTGCTGTTGTCCCACATCTCATAGATGGGGTCTGCAATGTCGACAGGCTCGCTCCATGTGGCACCGTTG
>JAFYWE010000036.1 GCA_017558165.1 Bacteroidaceae bacterium | reverse complement strand
TCGTTGTTTTTTATATTCAAAAATGTCTGTTTTCTTCTTTTTCCCGGTTACGTAGCCCGCTACGCGCCCTACAAAAAATAATAAAACACCCTATTTTTGCTCTATAAAAAACTTAACGATATAAATTTAAACAGCTTCTTATTATCCGTCACCGGGATTTGAGTGAATTAGATACAAAGTTATTATTTTACAATAAAATATAAAATATTAAGGCTATAAATTGCTCTTTTTTCCAGAACTCGCGATTTTGATGTATCTTCGCGGTCTCAAATACACGACACGACAGAATATCACCATGACAAAGAAGATCATATGCATCATAGCGGCAGTTGCGATAATTGCCGTGACAGCATTCATTATGCTGAGGACAGACAACGAGAGCATTGAAATAGACAATTCCTGCGCCACAGACAGCCTTGAACTGGCAGTTCCACAGGACACCGTAAAGAAGTACGGGTTCCCCGTCGATGACTACATGATCACCTATGACACCATCAAGCCAAGGGAGACCCTTGCCGAGGTGCTCTACGGGTTCGGATTCACCGCACAGCAGATATTCGACCTCACGCAGTGCCCCGACAGCATCTTCGACGAGAGGAAGATACGCCCGGGAGAGGCATGCGCACTCCTTTGTGACAAGGACAGTACGGCACGTTACTTCGTATACGAGACAAGCCCCAAGAGCTATGTCACATTCGATATCGCCAACGGGTTCAGTGCAAGAAAGCACGACAAGCCTACCGCGTGGGTGACTACAGAGGTTGCAGGGCGTGTGAACTCATCGTTGTGGGTTGCGATGCAGGAGAGCAATACATCGCCGTTGCTGGCTGTGGAGATGTCGCACATCTTCGGATGGTCAATTGACTTTTTCGGCATCCAGCAGGGTGACGAGTTCCGCCTGATATATTCACAGGAGCACGTTGAGGAGACACCGCTTAACAACTACCGCATCGAGGCGGCATCATTCTGCGCATCGGGCAACACGGTATACGCAATACCGTTCGTGCAGGAGAACGAGGAGCTGTTCTACAACATTGACGGCAACAGCCTCGAGGGCGCATTCCTCAAGGCACCGCTCGACTTCTACCGCATATCATCCAAGTTCACCAACAGCAGGTTCCACCCGGTACTCAAGCGTTACCGCGCACACCACGGCGTAGACTACGCCGCACCAAAGGGCACACCGGTATACGCCATCGGTAGCGGAAAGGTAATCAAGAAGGGATGGGACGCGAACGGCGGCGGAAACTACATTAAGATACGCCACAACAGCACCTATGTCACGACATACATGCACCTGTCGGGCTTTGCAAAGGGCCTTAAGGAGGGTGATTTCGTAAAACAGAAACAGGTGATAGGCTACGTTGGCTCTACAGGACTCTCAACCGGCCCGCACCTCGATTTCCGCGTGCACGAGAACGGTAAGCCCATCAACCCGCTCACCATCAAGTCACAGCCAAGGAAACCCGTGAGCGAGGAGAACAAGGAGGCATTCGGTGTCCTGCGCGACTCGGTCGTAATAAGGCTGGCGAACATCCAGATGGAACGCCCCGACTCTACGACAACATTATAAACAGTAGGGAGCCATTAAAGTACAAGAATTATTTGCGGTTCTCGCTCCGTTCGTATATTTTTGCAGAAAGTGAAAAACCATTAAATATACAAATATGAGTATCCTAAAGAAAGTTATCAAGACAGGTGCCTTGGCATCGTTGCTTTTCGCATCGACGCTGGCCAATGCCCAGGAGGCACAGTACGTACCGACCCCCGAGAACCTCGAGGCTCGTCAGGAGTTCGCCGACAACAAGTTCGGTATCTTCATCCACTGGGGTATATACAGTATGTTCGCACAGGGCGAGTGGTACCTGCAGAATTACCCTATCGACAAGAACGAATATGCAAAGGCTGCCGATGCGTTCTACCCACACCGTTTCAACGCAAAGGAGTGGGTTGCCGCAATCAAGGACGCAGGAGCGAAATACATCTGCTTCACCACAAGACACCACGACAGTTTCTCGATGTGGGACACCGAGCAGAGCGAATACAACATCGTTGACGCCACACCGTTCGGCCGCGACGTTCTCAAGGAACTTGCCGACGAGTGCCACAAGCAGGGCATCAAGCTGCATCTCTACTACTCACACATTGACTGGGCTCGCGACGAGTATCCTTTGGGACGCACAGGTAAGGAGGTCATCGGCCGCGTGAAGGAGAATGCCAACTGGCCTGCCTACTATGACTTCATGAACAAGCAGTTGACCGAGTTGCTCACAAACTATGGCGAAATCGGTGCTATCTGGTTCGACGGCAAGTGGGACCGCGACGAGGATCCTACCCCATTCGACTGGCAGCTCGACGAGCAGTATGCTCTCATCCACAAGCTCCAGCCATCGTGCCTCATCGGTAACAACCACCACGATACCACCAACCCTGGCGAGGATATCCAGATTTTCGAGCGCGACATTCCAGGCGAGAACAAGGCCGGCCTCAGCGGTCAGGAGATCAGCCGCCTGCCACTCGAGACATGCCAGACAATGAACGGCATGTGGGGCTACAAGCTCGTAGACCAGAACTACAAGAGCACAGAGACACTGCTCCGCCTGCTCATCAGCACATCGGGCAAGGGTGCTAACCTGTTGCTCAACGTCGGTCCCCAGCCTAACGGACAGATCCCTGCAGCTGCCATCGAGCGAATGAAGGAGATGGGAGAGTGGTTGCGCGCCAACGGCGAGACCGTATACGGCACCGTAGCCGGCGACATCCCAGCACAGGAGTGGGGAGTTACCACAAGAAAGGGCGACCGTCTTTTCGTACACATCTTCAACCATAACGAGAAAGAGCTTCTGTTGCCACTCAACTGCAAGGTAAAGAAGGCATTCACATATGCCGACAAGCAGTCAGTGAAGTTCAAGAAGACAAAGGAGGGCGTGAAGCTGATGTTCAACGAGGTTCCCGCCGGCACCGACTACATTGTAGAACTCATTACAAAATAAATTGACGGTAAGGCGGGGCAACCCGCCTTACTTTTTAAAGCAACAATATGGCTGTTAGCCCAAGGATTTCTTAGTCGATGTCATCCCGAACCCAGCGTGAGGGATCTCTAAAAAAGCATACGAGATATCTCCCATACGGTCGATATGACACTTTCCCTTTAAATCCCAATTTTGGGCAACCGGCTATATCATTACCTTTTCCAAAATATATCTAGACAGACTATGGCAACACTTGAAATATGTGCAGGCAGCGTTGTGAGCGCAATTGCCGCACGTGACGGCGGAGCACAACGCATTGAGCTGTGTGCCGCACTTGAAGTGGGTGGCGTGACACCTTCGGCTGGACTAATTGCCGAGGCGCGCAAGGTTGAGGGATTGACACTGAATGTCATCATACGCCCACGCGGAGGAGATTTCCTCTATGACAGCTACGAGACTGCATGCATGGAGCAGGACATACGCACCTGCAAGCAATTGGGCGTTGACGGCGTGGTAATTGGCGCACTCACAGCCGAAGGCGACATAGACACCGTGCTCTGCAAGCGACTCATTGAGGCGGCAGACGGCATGAGCGTCACATTCCACCGTGCATTCGACATGTGCCGCGACCCGCGCAAGGCACTTGAGGATCTTATTGAGATAGGTTGTGACAGGGTACTCACATCGGGACAGGCAGCGACTGCGCTTGCCGGTGCCGGGCTGTTGAAGGAGCTTGTGGAACAGGCCGACGGACGTATCATCATCATGCCAGGATGTGGTGTGAGCAGCGCCAATGCCGCAGAGATACTGAAGGCGACTGGAGCCTGTGAGATACACGCATCGGCACGCAAGAGCGTGGGTAGCGGCATGATATTCCGCCACAGCGGGGTTAGCATGGGCAACCCTGACAGCGATGAATATGCACGCAAGGAGACCGATGTAAATGAAGTAAGGGCAATAGTAGAGAGTATATCATGAAAGCACTGAAAGAACGCATTCTAAAGGATGGCCTTTGCCTTGAGGGCGGCATCCTGAAAGTAGACAATTTCGTCAACCACCAGATTGACGGCACTTTGATGATGGAGATTGCAAAGGAGTTTGTAAGACGCTTCGAGGGCACCAGGATAGACAAGGTGCTAACCGTAGAGGCCAGCGGAATTGCGCCGGCCATAATGGTTGCCAACCTGCTTGGCGTGCCCATGCTGTTCGCGAAGAAGAAGGTACCCAGCACCATGACCGGCATACTAAAGAGCGAGGTCTTCTCGTTCACCAAGAGCCGTTCATACAACATCTGCATCAGCGAGGAGTTCCTTAAAGCGGGCGAGAAGTGCCTCTTCATCGACGATTTCCTTGCCAACGGCAACGCCGCCAACGGCATGCTTGACCTTGCAGCACAGGCTGGCGCCGAGATTGTGGGAATGGGCTTTATCATAGAGAAGGCATTCCAGAAGGGAAGCGACATGCTCCGCGAGAAGGGAGTACACGTTGAGTCGCTTGCAATCATCAAGAGCCTCGATAATTGCGAGATAAAGATGAAGGAGTAGAAATTTATTCAAAGAGATTTTTCACTACGTTCAAGATGACAGGCAGGGTGGACAACAGCTACAAGTGACAATAACACTCCTCAGACTTCCATAAACTCCTTCAACGGCACATTCAGCCCCAGATTGTTCCATACGGT
>JAFYWE010000004.1 GCA_017558165.1 Bacteroidaceae bacterium | reverse complement strand
TGTTGAGCTCCTCAACCTGCTGGGCCATCTTCTTTGTCTGCTCGTTCACCTGGTCAATGGAGTCGAGCTGGCCGCTTGCACCACGCAACTGTATCTCGTAGATAGCGTTCACGCCAGTGAGGTTGCGGCTGAGGGTATCCATTTCCTCGAGGTTGCGTCCGAGCGCTTCGGTCTGCTGTGATATGCGCTGGATAGCCTCGTTGAGCGTGCGTACCTGCTCTACATACTCCTCGGTAACCTTGTCCATCTCGTTGATGTTGCCGACGTTGGCAACCTGTGCGGGTGCTGTCGGTATGCTGCCTCCACCACCGCCGATAACGACTGGTGCTGCACTCTCCTCGTTGCTATAGTTACCGGTACCTGTAACGATAGGGCCGTTGATGATTACCGGCTGGCCTGCGTAGTGTGCCATAGCCTCTTCGGCAGCCTCCTCTTTCTTCTCATCCTCGGCAACGTCATATGGGCGCTCGAATGCCGAGAAGAAGAACACGAGTACCTCGGTACCCATACCCACGAACAACATTATGTTGGCTCCTGCCATGTGGGTGAGCTTGAAGAGTGTACCCAAGATCACGATTGCGGCACCCCAACTGTAGAGGTAATTCATGACTGTCTTGCCTCGTGCCGAGTCCATGAATGCCTGTATGCTTCTGATAAAACCTTTAGCCTTTTTCATATTCTATTGGAATTTTTGTTCTTTAAGTAGTTCTTATCTCCTGCGTTCTGTGCCTGCATAGCTGCGTACACAGCGGAAACCGATGTATGAGCGTGACTCGTTCTGGTACTCTGAGGCTCTTGTAGCTCCCTGGATGAACTTCACGGGATCTTTCCATGAGCCTCCGCGAACGGTCTTCTTCTTCATGCTGTACGGGTCCTCCTTTGCCGCGCGGTAGCGTAGGTCGGGGTTTATGTCGCTCATCTGCAGCACACCAGCCTCGGTATAAACGGTCGATGTCCACTCGGCCACGTTGCCGGCCATGTCGTAGAGACCGTTCGAGTTTGCCGAGAATATACCGCAGCGCGATGTGATGAGGCTGCCGTCCTTGGTGTAGTTGCCCTCGCCCGGCTTGTAGTTCGCGTAGTAGCATCCCGCATCGCTCTTGGTATCGTCCTGCTCCCATGGGAAACGGTTACCCTCCTTGCCGCGTGCGGCGTACTCCCACTCGGCCTCCGATGGCAGACGGTAGCGCTGTATCCACTTTGTCTGTGCTCCCAATCCCTTGAGAAGGTACTCTGTGCGCCATGCGCAGAACGCATTGGCCTGCTCCCAACTCACGCCCACAACAGGGTAGTTGTCATAGTTGGGGTGGCTGAAGTAGAGCTGCAGGTATGTCTCGTTGTTCGCATTGGGGAAATCGTTCACCCAACATGTGGTGTCGGGGTATATGTTCACTATGTATGTGTTGAGGAAATCGTATGCGCTTGAGAGCGGGCGGTTGATTGTCTCGCGGATGATGTTGCCCTCGTCGTCAATGTATGCGGTATCCTTTGATATCGTCACTACGGCATTGTAGTCGACAGGGATATCGGTGTCGCGGTTGCGCTCCTCGGGGTTGATACGGTTCTTGCGCAATGCGGCCTGGGTGTAGTCATAGATCTCGTAACGATAGTTCATCTGCGCCGCATCGAGCATCTTCTCGCCGGTGATGGGGTTGATGACGTATACGCTCTCGATGGCGCGCTGCTCATCCTCGCTAGGCTTCTTCCAGGGGATGGGCTTCTTCCAGTTGAGGTATGGTGTGATGGGCTCACCGTACTCATCCTCGGTAATCTTGAACGACTCGTCACCACCATAGGCGGGGTCGGCAAGACGCTCGCGGATGATAGAGTCGCGTACCCAGAACACGAACTGGCGGTACTTGGCATTTGAGACCTCTGTCTCGTCCATCCAGAAAGCATCGACCGAGATGTCCTTCACTGGAGCACCTGTGCCCCACAATGAATCGGCCTTCTCGTCACCGATCTTTATTGAACCGCGTGGAATGAATACCATACCGTATGGTGTGGGCTCATTTACCGCAGTACCGCTTACTCCAATTACTTCACCGCCTTGCGAATTGCTCATGCCACTCTGTGGACTCATGCATGAGAGCGCGACGAGTGAAAGAAGAACCATTGAGAGAAAAACTATCTTTTTCATCATTGCAATATTCTTATACTGTTATGTTTGTTTTTTTCTTTCTTGAAAATGTCAAGGTTTATCTGGTATCCCAGGAATATGTCGTGGCTACCGTTCTCGGCGCCTATGCCAGACGTGAACAGCTCATATCCGTAACTTGCCGTAATGTTCATTATCTCAAGTCCAAGGAATAGTGTCATTGACACGCCCGGGCTGTATGTCACGCCGCCGAAGTACTGCTTGCCGTCATACTCGTATGTGCCACGGGCTGTTATGTCGGCACGCCATGCAACGAAGTCTGTCATTACCTGCAATGAGGGTTGTATTGACATTAACGTATTTTTTAACATAATATTGCCTCCGGCAGTAAAATTAAAGTATGGGGCAACCTCTGTCTCGTTCGTCTCGCCCAGGAGTATGGTCGGTGCATTGAGGTGCAGACCCGATATTCCGGCATAGAAGTGCCTGTGCTGGTACAGCAATCCGGCTCCAAAGTCAATGGAATTTCCATCGGCAGTGCCGCTGGGGAAGGCCGGGTCGTTGCTGTCGCCTCCGAATATTATCTTCTTGCGGTCAAACGTGCTGTTCAGTATTCCAAGCTGTGCTCCTGCAGCCAGGCGTCCGCCGAAGAGCTTGAATCCATAGGCGTAGTTCAGGAAAATGTGCTGGTTGGTGAACATACCTATGTCATCGTTGAGAGCGCCGGCGCCAAGGTTATGGTCCCCGCGTACGAACGGAATGGGTGCGTCAATGTTCAGGAGCATGCTCTTGGGGTTGTTCTCGAACCCCGACAGCTGGTTGCTGTATGCCGCGTAGGCGAACATCCTTTGCTCGGCACCCGCACCGGCCGGGTTGTAGAAGTTGAGCATACGCCAGTAGTGTGTGAAGTGCACGTCATACTGTGCGCGTACCGTGGTGAACGCACATATGGTGAATGTCAGTATGAGAAGCCACTTTTTCATCTTTTGCAGTTTTCCTTTACTATCAACGGGAAATGACGGCTGATATTATTGCCGGGTTGCCGTTTTGTCGCCTGAAAGGCGTATATTATGCAAATTTCGCTAAAAAAATCAAAATATCCCTGATGTGCGGGCTCAAACTTGTCGTCTGTGTATAAAAAAAGTGCGCAGAATAGTCCGCGCACCTGTAAACTGTCTGTTTCTCTTCTCAAGAGCTACCGTGTAGCCTCATTGTACAATGAACTGCTTCTTGCCATTGATGATATATACACCCGAGGCTTTTATGGAGTCGACACGGCGTCCGGTGAGGTCGTATATGATCTTTTCCTCCTCTACGGAATTGATGTTCTCTATGCCGGTAAAGTCTTCACTCCCGAATGTAACCCTTATTGCCTGTCCAAGAGTGGCGGTCAGGTCAATGTCTATTGTGCAGTAGAGCCTTTCATCGCTCATCTTGCCCTCAAGGTCAACAGGTACCTTCCCGAGTGAAGGCCCAATCCAGCTCCCGGCGTTCCCGTCACCGGGCGTGATGGTGATCTCCTGTACAGCGGCAAAGCTCTTGACGTCGTCGCCGCTTGTCTCAATGCCGTCAATGACAATGTTGCCGACAGGTATCATGCTGCCCAATACAAACCTGTTCAGTTCCAGCCTGTATGTACCGTCGTTGTTCCCCGTGACAATGATTGTTGCCTCCTGCGTGCCGGCCCCGTTACCGTTGATTTCAACGGTAACGGGGCCGGTGTACTCCTTTGTCTGTGCCGTAGCGGACATTGCGCCCAGTGCTACGGTCATCGCAAGTATAAATCCTTTCATAAGCATAAGTTTTTGGTTTGTTGTCTTATCTGTCGCCTGTTAGAACAGCCGGGTGACCCCTAATGTTCCGTATATCGGGTAGATTTCGAATGTTACGCACCCGAAGTCCGACGGGAAAATGCCGTTCATGCCCCATTGCAGGTTTGCGAACAGTGCAATGTGCTCGCGTACGCGGTATTCACCGCCTGCCTGCAGTCCCCAGTTGAACCTGCGCAGGCTGTTGCTGAAGTCATATTGTGCACATATCACGTCGGCCTTTTCACCGGTAGGGTCCTGGTCACGTATGTAACCGTCGTATGCGGCTCCAGTGAATTTTCCTTTGAGCAGCCAGGATACATAAGCGCCTGCCGATACGTTCCAACGGCTGTTGATGTTGTAAACGGCAACAACTGGCAGTGTCAGGTAAGTGTTGCTTACGGCAGTCTTTACCTTTCCGGTCCACGCGCCCTGCACCTTTCCTGTCCCGTCGGTGTTCCATGCCTCCATGTGGTAGTTCTTTGTCCTGGCCTTTGCACTCATTCCCTTTGTCTCAATCCTTATGCCCCAGCGTATTCCCCATGGCGATTCCTTGATGCTCCTTTCGGCCGAACACTCCATTGACAGGTTCATTCCGGGACTGTAGCCCTCTATGGCGCGTATCTCACGTGGAAGCGGCAATGGTGCCGTGCCGCCAAGGTTAAGCCCTGCGCTCAGGCGTATGTTCCAACTTGTAGTATTCCCCTTGCCTGTGTTGTCCTGTGCTGTCATTGTCATTGCAGATACTGCAATGACAAGAGTCATAATGAACTTTTTCATAACCATATATCATTTCAGTTCCTCGGTTTCCCACTCAATTGCCAGCTCGTCGATGTACAGCGTGCTGCCTACCGCTCCCTCAAACGATGCGCCGTCCTTGCTGGAACTTGCCACTATGGTGATTGCATACCCTTTGGTGGCGAGTCTATGCGGGTCAAAATCCTTCCCGTTCATCGCCTTGAACGGTATCCTGAACTCTGTCCATGCTCCGGGTGTCCCTGGGTTCTCAATCTCGGCCATCATTACAATGCGCTCGCTCGTCGTTATGTTGGAGCCGTCAAGCTTCTCGAAATTGGCAGGGTCTACCTCGTACAGCACCGAGTATATGGCACACTCGTCGGTGCGGCCGGGAATCTCGTTCTTATGCTTGTCGGTGAACACATCACCGCTTGAGTACTTGTAATATCCTTTCAGGTAAAGAGGCTTGCCCGGTACCAGCTGTAGTCCGAAACGCGTGGCCTTGAGCGGTTTTCCCATTGCGCTGGCGCTATGGAACTCGCCAATGAATATGTTGCCTGCTGCAATGGGCATGTTGAACAGGTTACCATAGGAACCTGTGTCCTTGGTTGTAAGCCTGATGCAGTTGCCTTTGACGCCGGCATGGTCAGTTGCAGTGGGGAAATCCATAGGGCTTTTTCCAATGCCAAGGAATGCGTAACCGGCGTTCCCGCTTGCCCATATGTTGCGGCGTGTGCCATAGCCGTCAACCTCAAACCACACGTTGTAGCGCCCGCTGCTCTCAACCTCGAAGTTCTCGAAGCTGAATACTTGACTTGCGTTTATCAAGGCCTGTATTGTGAATGATACCGTATACTTTTTTCTCCATATACCATCCTCGGCATAGGTGGTGTAGTACTGCGTAATGCCCGATGGGCCGTTGTCGCTGATGCTGTCCTTAGTAATGTGTGCGCCGGGCGTGAGAATGAACAGCGGTTCAAGCGACGTGCAGTCAGTACCTTCCTTTACCGTGATGTCAACAGAGTGGTTGCCAATGACGGGCGTGCCCGTTATGATGTCGCGGTTTAGTTCCAGCCACCCCTCATCAATGCCAAGGATATCACACTCGGCATTAGGAGCCTCCTCTCTTATGCAGGATGCGAATGTTGCCAGTGCAACAAGTAACAATGCGTTGAAGATGTTTTTCCTTACCATAAAGCCCAAAATGATTTTCAGGCGGTAAAAGTAGTGAAAAACCATACGATGCCACCATCCGTTAATTATTTTACAGAACAATTAACGGTGTTTAATGCAGTACCGGTTGTTGCTCGTTGGGGTGCCAGTGGACTGTACGTACACCCCTGTCCTCGTCCATTATGAACTCTTGGTTGAAAGGGAAAATGTAATGTCTTTCGGACTCCCTTGTTACGAAGTCTGCATTAATCCTTTCTACTTCACTGTAGGCTTTTACTTTATCACCTTTTATAAATAGTAGTGTATAGAAAGTGTCGAAATTGATGTTGCTCTCACAGATGTTTTTTAATTGTTTGGACATTGTAAGGCTTGCAAAATCTTCCCTTTCTGTATTGAAATATGGATAAACCAAGAATATACTGTCATATCCTTCTTTGCAATAGTCTGCAAATGTAAATGGTTTATCAAATACTTGCTTTTCAAGTTGAAGCTCAAGTTTCTGCTCGCGAGGAGGGATTATTCCAAATATGTCCAGTATAGTAATAATCTTTGTGCAGCTTGTAAATGATAAAGCAATTACAAAGCAGAGTGTGGATACTTTAAAGTTTAACATTAACTTTCCCATAGTTAGAATGAATCTAAGAAGCTGTTTAAATTTCTTTCAAAAATATTATTTACATTGTCCTCAAGAAGTGCTTGTCTTTTTATGCCCTTTTTTGCCTGTTTTTCTCTTTTTCGCAGTTACATAGCCCGCTATGCGCCTTTGAAAAATAAAAAAAC
>JAFYWE010000035.1 GCA_017558165.1 Bacteroidaceae bacterium | reverse complement strand
TCGCTGCCGTCGGCAAAAATTATGGCACGGCTTGCGTTTACAAGCAGACCACATTCGTTGTTCATACCGTATTTGCATACTTCCTCAAGTGAGCCACCCTGTGCACCTACACCGGGAACGAGCAGGAAGTGGTTTGGAACGATGCGGCGTACGTTCTCGAATGACTTGCCCTGTGTTGCACCAACGACATACATCATATTCTCGTCGCTTCCCCATTTCTGTGAAGTCTCAAGAACCTTCTCGAACAGCATTGTACCGTTCTCGTCCTTTGTGAGCTGGAAGTCATGTGAACCTGGGTTCGATGTCAGTGCAAGCACGATTACCCAGCTGCCCTCGTATGAGAGGAATGGCTTCACGCTGTCCTCACCCATGTAAGGAGCCACGGTGATTGAGTCAACCTTCATCTCCTCGAAGAATGAACGTGCGTAGAGTGAAGATGTGTTGCCGATATCGCCACGCTTTGCGTCAGCTATAATGAAAATCTCAGGGTAGTTCTCCTTGATGTAATTGACTGTCTTCTCGAAGCTGATCCAGCCCTTCACGCCACATGCCTCGTAGAATGCGAGGTTTGGCTTGTAGGCTACAGTGTAGGGTGCTGTGGCATCAATGATTGCCTTGTTGAATTCAAACACAGCATCCTCGCTCTCAAGCAGGTGTGCCGGGAGCTTCTTGATGTCGCTGTCAAGACCTACGCAAAGAAATGAACGCTTCTCTTTAATCTGGTTAATAAGTTCCTGTCTGTTCATAGCCAATATTTTTTTATTTGTTATAATTCCTGTTCCTTCATCCTCTCTGCATTCTCGGCAATGATAAGGTGGTCAATGCAGTCCTGTATGTCGCCGTTGACGAATGCGTTGAGGTTATATATGGTATAGTTTATTCTGTGGTCGGTGATACGTCCCTGCGGGTAGTTGTAGGTACGTATCTTTGCCGAGCGGTCGCCGGTCGATACCATCGTCTTGCGCTTGCTTGCGATGTCGTCGGCATAACGCTGGTGCTCGCGGTCATATATGAGTGTACGCAGGCGTGCAAGTGCGCGCTCCTTGTTCTTGGGCTGGTCGCGTGTCTCGGTACACTCTATGAGAATCTCCTCCATCTGGTTGGTCTCGGGGTTGAGCCATGGATAACGCAGGCGCACTCCCGACTCCACCTTGTTGACGTTCTGTCCACCGGCACCGCTCGAGCGGAATGTATCCCACTTGATGGCGCTCTCGGTTATCTCCACATCAAAAGCCTCGGCCTCGGGGAGCACGGCTACCGATGCGGCCGATGTGTGTACACGGCCTTGGGTCTCGGTGGCGGGCACGCGCTGTACGCGATGTACTCCCGACTCGTACTTGAGAGTACCGTATACCTTCTCACCGCTGACGGTGCATATTATCTCCTTGTAACCGCCCGATGTTCCCTCGCTGAAGCTCGATACCTCAAGTCTCCAGCCCTTGCTCTCGCAGTATTTTGTATACATGCGGAAAAGGTCACCGGCGAAGATTGCGGCCTCGTCGCCTCCGGTACCGCCACGTATCTCAAGGATCGCGTTCTTGTCGTCCTGCGGATCGGCGGGTATGAGCAACAGCTTTATCTCCTCCTCGGTCTTGGGGATTTCGGTCTCGCACACCTCAATCTCCTCGCGTGCCATCTCTCGCAGATCCTGGTCGCTCTCGTTGGCAAGGATGTCCTTGGCCTCGCTCAATGATGTGAGCAACTGTATGTAACGTCTGCGGGCATCGAGTATCTGCTCCAGTTCGCGGTACTCCTTGTTGAGCCTGACGTAGCGCTTCATGTCGGCGACTACGGCCGGGTCGGTGATAAGGGTCGATACCTCCTGGAATCTTGCCTCAAGGTCGTTGAGTTTATTGAGTAGTGAATTGTTCTCCATTGTCTGTTATAGCATTTTTGCCCTGTGCACGGGCACAGAGCAAAAATATATTAGTATCTGAAAGTTCCGTATGGACTCTCGATGATAAGTTCGTTCTTTTCGGCATCCTCTACGCGGCCGACAATCTTGGCGTCTACACCGAAGCTCTTGCTTATCGCAATTACCTCCTCGGCGTGCTCGGGCTTCACATATACCTCGAGACGGTGACCCATGTTGAATACCTTGTACATCTCGGCCCAGTCAGTACCGCTCTGCTCCTTGATGGTCTTGAACAGCGGTGGAATGGGGAAGAGGTTGTCCTTGATAACTCGCTTGTTCTCTACAAAGTGCATTACCTTTGTCTGTGCACCGCCCGAGCAGTGTACCATACCGTGGATTTCGGGACGGAGTGCGTCAAGGATCTTCTTCACGATAGGAGCATATGTACGTGTCGGTGAGAGCACGAGCTTGCCGGCGTCAATGGGTGAATCCTCTACGCTGTCAGTCAGCTTGAGGCCACCTGAGTAGATGAGCTCCTCGGGTACTGCGCTGTCGTAGCTCTCTGGGTACTTCTCGGCAAGGTACTTGCTGAACACGTCGTGACGTGCCGATGTGAGTCCGTTGCTTCCCATACCTCCGTTGTACTCCTTCTCGTATGTCGCCTGTCCGTATGACTCAAGACCCACAATTACGTCACCGCCACTGATGTTGGCGTTGTCGATAACGTCGCTGCGCTTCATGCGGCAGGTAACGGTGCTGTCCACGATGATGGTGCGTACAAGGTCGCCTACGTCGGCTGTCTCACCGCCGGTTGCGTAAACGCCGACACCCATCTCGCGAAGCTCGGCAAGCAACTCGTCGGTACCGTTGATGATGGCAGATATTACCTCGCCTGGAACCAACAGCTTGTTACGGCCGATGGTAGATGAAACCAGAATGTTGTCTGTTGCACCCACGCATAGCAGGTCGTCGATGTTCATGATGAGCGCATCTTGTGCAATGCCCTTCCATACACTGATGTCACCTGTCTCCTTCCAGTAGAGGTATGCGAGTGATGATTTTGTTCCGGCACCGTCGGCGTGCATGATATTGCAGTACTCAGGGTCGCCGCCCAGGATGTCGGGGATTATCTTACAGAATGCCTTTGGGTAAAGTCCCTTGTCAATGTTCTTGATGGCGTTGTGTACATCCTCTTTTGATGCCGATACGCCACGCATCATATACCTTTGATCGCTCATTTTATGTAGTTTTGATTTGTTTCAATTATTGTGCGAAGATAATATAATTAACGCGAAAGGCAAAATAATAGAGGTAAATTCGTTCGGGTAGTATGAGTTCTTTGTCTCGGGTGTTTCCTTGCTTGTCGGTGATGTTGTGTGATAATCTGTTGTGGTATAACTTGTTGTATGTGAATTTATGATGTTGTTTGCAGGTGTCGGGCTGTACTGTTTTCGCTCCTTGTTGTTCTTTGTATTGATGTTGTTGGTTGTGCGTTTGGTAATATGTTGAAATATAGTTGGATAGTTTGTTTTGGTTGAAGTGTGTTGTTGGTTTTCGCTTGTTCTTCGGCTGTTGTCTCGCTCGCGTGTGGTTTCTGTCTCTCGCGCCAATCCTGTGCGAAAGAACCGGTCTTTTGCCCTTGATTTGTCGGTGTTGTGATTTTGCTTCTTCAAAGCGCTTGTTGTTGGTGAAAATGATGGCGAATAGCTGTGGTGTTCTTTACACTTGAATGTGTGTGTCGTAAAAATCGATAAAAATGCATTGCTTATTATCTTAAAAAATATATATTATTGTTTTATCTGTTTGAAAATTGCCCTTTTTTTGTTAAGTTTGCGCTCAATTATGGCGTCTCGGCTTCTGTCAGCTCCTGTTGGCAGTGTATACTATGGCGATTGGCTTGCCCTTATAGGTGCATAATGGTGTCTGTCCGCTGTGCCTTGCACGCGGATTGTGCTATGCGGCCAGTCTGCTTTACCTTGATGCACGTTAATGTGAATTTATTAACTTTTAATTTTTTAATCTATGTTTGAAGGACATCCTAAAGGTCTTTGGGCTTTGGCCCTTGCCAACACAGGTGAGCGTTTCGGCTACTACACCATGTTGGCTGTGTTCCTGTTCTTTTTGCAGGACAACTTCGGTTTCTCAATGGGAACCTCAAGTACTATCCAGGCTATCTTCCTGGGTGTAGTTTATTTCGTGCCTCTTTTCGGTGGTATGCTCGCCGATAAGTTCGGTTTCGGTAAGATGGTAACAATCGGTATCCTTGTAATGTTCTTGGGTTACTTCCTGCTTGCATTGCCTCTTGGCGCAGGTACTGTGGCTCTCGGCGTTATGGCGCTTGCACTTTTGTTCGTGTGTGTCGGTACCGGTCTTTTCAAGGGTAACCTCCAGGTGCTTGTAGGTAACCTGTACGACGAGCCAAAGTACGCTGCAAAGCGTGACGAGGGTTTCAGCATCTTCTACATGGCAATCAACATCGGTTCTATGTTTGC
>JAFYWE010000034.1 GCA_017558165.1 Bacteroidaceae bacterium | reverse complement strand
ATTTGTTGTAGTCTTCAATCTTCTTGCTACCATAACATATAGGAAACGGACATAAAACGACAATGGCGACCGTAATTAAAGGTAGTGTTCGGGCACTCTCGCCTCATTTTGGTTTATATGAAGATTTGTCAATGGTTGTGTGCCAGTTCGTAACAGGCATAGCTGCTTTGTTTGAAAAGAAAACAGGACTCACCTTTATAGCCCCTCCAAACTTTGCAGGTGAGCCTTATCCTCTGCCACCCTCTTGCGATTTATACATAACAAAAACGAGTCCCAAATTTCTTTGGAACTCGTTTGCGGTGCGTACGGGACTCGAACCCGTGACCCCATGCGTGACAGGCATGTATTCTAACCAACTGAACTAACGCACCAGAATTTCAATGTTTTTGTCTTTGTTTTGTTTGTCTCTCAAAGACGTGTGCAAAGGTAGGGCTTTTTTTTGAACCTGCAAACGTTTTGCGACTATTTTTTCAAAAAAATGCGATTTTTTTTGTTTTTCGGCTAAAAATGGGGCTTTTTCTCTGTTTTTTGCATTAAAACCACGTCAACAAAGCCTTTTTTTTCTTTGAGCCAATCTTTGAGAATTGCTGTTTTTTTGAAGCCATTTTTCTCAAAAAGTGCAAAACTTTCTTCATTCCACTCCGGAATATATGCAAAAAGTTGGTGAAGATGCAGGCGTTCGCTCGCGTATGTGCATAATAATTGTAGCGCGCGGGTGGCAATTCCTTTGCCTCGGTAGCAGCCAAGGAGTCCTATGCATACCTCGGCGCGGCTGTTTATGGGGTCGTAGTCGACAAGGTCTATCATGCCGGCTCTCTCTCCGCCTACGGTCTCTATCACAAAACGTGCCTGTCGCTCGCTGAGGAGGTCCTGGCGGCTCTGTTCAAGGTATGCCCGCAGGGTGTAGCGCGAGTAGGGGAGAGTGGCGTTACCGGCGCTCCACAGCGTTGTGTCGTTCTCCATAGCATACATGAGCTCAAGATCCTCGGGCTCGGGAGAACGCAGGGTTATGGTTTCATCTTTAAGCCATTGGTCTTTCATTGTTGCAGTGTATTGCTCCGTCAGTAATGAGTGTCCTTGTCTCTGTTGAGTATGTGCCCAGGCTCAGGCGTCTTGTGCCTTCGCGTGATAGCAGTTCAAGTATTGTGCCGTAGCTGTAGGCGCCTGTATCGTACACCACGGTGTCATATCCTTCGAGGCTTATGCCCTCGGTGTGGTGTCCTTGCGGGAGGCTTTCGCTATTGCCTGTGACGAATGTGTGCCTGCAGTTGCCGTAGAGGCTTGTGAGTATTGTGCGTACCTGCTCTGTAGCCTCGCTGTTGCCTATCACAAGGCAGTTGATGGGGTGCAGGTGCTGTGTGTGCTCGTTGCGGTGCTTGAACTGGTTGCCTGCGTAGGCCAGCATGGCGCGTCCCCAGATGGCAAGCTTTATCGGCAGGCTCAGCAGTATCGAGTAGTGCGCGTAGTGCTTGTTGAAGAAGAGCTCCATGGCGCGGTAGAAGGTGTGCACATAGCGGTATGAGCTCTTTACCGTGCTCTCGCCCTTGTAGTGAAGTATGCGCGACGGCAGGAAGTAGTTGTTGTAGCCGGCCTTGAGTATGCGGTATGAAAGGTCTATGTCCTCGCCGTACATGAAGAAATCCTCATCGAGCAGTCCGGCCTTGTCGAGCGCGTCGCGTCGCAGGAACATGAATGCGCCCGACATTATCTCAATGCGGTTGACTTCGTTCTCGTTGAGGTATCGCATGTAGTAGCGTCCGAACGTGCGTGACTTGGGGAACAGTGAGGCAAGGCCCGACATCTTGCAGAATGCCACGAAGGGTGTTGGCAGGCCTCGGCGCGACTCGGGCGCGAACGAGCCGTCGGTGTGCAGCATGTATGCTCCGCATCCTCCGGCATCGGGGGTGCTGTCCATGAAGGTGATGAAGTCGCTGAAGGTTTCCTCGGCTACTATTGTGTCGGGGTTGAGCAGCAGCACGTACTGGCCGTGGCTGTTGCGTATTGCAAGATTGTTGGCGCGGGCGAACCCGAGGTTCTCCTCGCTTGCTATGATAGTGACGTCCGGGAAACGTTCCCTCAGGTACTCCACGGAGCCGTCACCCGATGCGTTGTCCACCACAATGACCTCTACGGCAATGCCTCTTGAGGCCTCGGCTACGGAGCGGAGGCACTGCTCGAGGTAGTGCTTTACCTTATAGTTTACTATTATTACCGATAGTTTCATCTCTGGTGGATTGCGGTATTGTCATTTCTTGCCTTCGCGTGCAAGGCGGTTCTTCTCGATGTATCCGTTGAGGACCATCTTTGTGGGGTAGCTGTAGAACAGTGTACCAAGGGCGAACAGTCCGCAGTAGAGCGAGCCGTTGTACCTTATACCGTAGTATATGAAGATGTTCAGCAGCAGCACTGCAAAGAGCAGGAATATCCTCTGCATGCTCTTCTTGATGAAGAGCTTCAGGAACTCCTCGTCTCCCATGCCTGCGGCCTTGCTGAGGCTGGTGGTGAATCCCTTTACCGCAAGGGGTATCAGGAGCACCGTGAGCATTACTGCCGATACCTGCAGTATGTATGTCCATGTCTGTGACAAAAGGCTGCCGAGGGCGTCTCTGGCAATGACTCCGGTCTCGAAAGTCACAATTACTATGACTGCCGCAAGTATTGAGAATATGTGGTTTATCCTCAGTGATCTAAGTATCTCGTTGCTGTTCATCCTATAATGTTTTTCCAGTGAATGGTGTCCTGTTCTTTATCGAGCTGCCGAGTGTTACCTCATCGGCGTACTCGAGCTCGTCGCCTACCGATATTCCGCGTGCTATTACTGATAGCCTTACATCATACTGCTGTAGCTTGCGGTAGATGTAGAAGTTTGTGGTGTCGCCCTCCATGGTGGAGCTGAGTGCAAGGATGATCTCCTTTACCTCGCCTGTAGCTACGCGGTTTATGAGGCTCTCTATCTGCAGGTCGCTGGGCGACACGCCGTCCATTGGTGATATTACACCGCCAAGGACGTGGTATACTCCACGATACTGCATGGTGTTTTCCACAGCCATCACGTCCTGTATGTTCTCGACCACGCAGATGGTGCTGTGGTCGCGCATGGGGTTGGCACATATGGGGCAGATGTCTGTGTCGGAGATGCTGTGGCACTCTGTGCAGTATTTTGCCTCGCGCTTCAGGGTTATGATGGCGTCGGAGAAACTTGCGACCTCGTCCTCGCGCTTGCGCAGCAGGTGCAGCACAAGGCGAGTCGCGGTCTTACGTCCGATTCCGGGCAACTTGGTGAACTCCTTGACTGCCCTCTCGAGCAGGGTCGATGGATATTCCTGGTTCATCGTGTTGCCGCTTATTTGATCTCGATGTCAATCTTTGCAGGGAATACTCTCTCCGGGTCAAAATACTCGGCACAGCTCTCTACCATGGCCTCGATGGTAGGTGTAACCTTGCCGTTGAATGCCTCCTTGCCGTTGACGATTACCTTTACAGGCTTTGAGAGGTCGAACAGCTCCTCGTTGAGGAAGAGTGTCACGTTACCCTTTGTGGCAACCTGGTAGTCGCGCTCGAAGAACATTGGGATGTTGTAGATTGCCTGTGTTGTTGTGTATGTGGCATTCTTCACTGTCATCTCGATGGTGTTGTCCTTGATGTTTACCTCGTAGCATGTGCGCTCCTCGTCGTTGTTGCGTGAGGTCTCGTTCACACGGAGGTTGTAGAAACCTGTGCGGTGACGTCCGTACATATCGTAGTCCTCCCAGTAGAAGTATGTAGGGTGTGGGTTACGTGTGTGCTGGCTGAGCCATGGTGTTGTCTTCTCGTAGTTGATGCCGTGTCCCATGCCAGGTACAATCTCGATGAAGTTCTTGTAGAGGCCCGGGTGCTCCTCGGCGAGCTTCTCGATGGTCTTTGCCGCGTTGGCTGTCATTGCGTTACGTGCAAAGCCATAGTCGTGCTCTCCTGTACGCAAAGAGAACGCGATGTTTGCAAGGTTCTCCATTGGAGCGTTCTTCAATGGCTCACCACCGGCCATAGGGCCTGCACCGGCGAGGTAGTCGGCATAGAACGACGCAAGGCGCTGGCTGCCGTATCCACCCTCGGAGATACCGTAGAAATAGATTCTGTTCTTGTCGATGTTGCCGCTGAGGAACGCGAGACGCAACAGCTTCTCCCATGCCCACTGCTTGCTCTGGATTGCCCAACGGTACCACTCGCCCTCGTTAGGAATCTGTGGAATGAAGTGCAGTGAAGGTGCATCGGCGTAGCTGTGGCAAAGGCTGAAGCCTGTAGCCCACTCGCTCTTCTTTGGGCCTGAACCGTGCATGTAGAGGAACAATGGGTAGCCGGCCTCGGGCTGCTCACCCTTCTCGATGAAGTAGTATGGCATCACTGCGCTTGGCTCCAATGCCTCTGGCAGGTGCCAGTAGCCTGTGTCGCGTGGCTCGTCAATGCTGAACGGAGCGATGAGTTTCTCCTCGCTGTAGCCGTTCACGGCCTCGCTCCAGCACTCCCATACGGCAGCGCGTGTCTTTGCGATGTTGTCGATCTTTACCTTCTTGCCGTTGCTGTAGCTGCAGTCGGCATCCTGCAGTGTCTGTGTAAAGTAAGCCTTGATTTTCTTTGCCTGGCTCTTGCTGATCTTGCCGTTTCCGCCACAAGCGTAGCTGAATACGATTGTCAATGCAAATGCCGCTGTAATGATTGCTCTTTTCATACGTTTGCTTTTGAGTTATATAATTTTGTGCGAAATTAGTTCTATGTCGGCAGAATGACAACTTTTTACCTGTAAAAAGGGTCTTCTGCTTATAAAAAGACATATAAAGGGACCGCATGTGCAGTCCCTTTATATGTTGGAATATATGGTTTGTGTCCGTTACTTCACGAGTACCTTCGTTGCACGAACCTCGCCATTCTGCTCGATAGTGACGATGTAGATGCCCTTGCCTACGGCAATACTTGTGGCTGTGCCGTTGTATACTCTCTTGCCGTCGATGGCTGTCACGCTGAACTGTGCGCCCTCGGCTGCACCGTTGATGTCGATGCGACGGTCTGCTGTCGTTACCTTGATGCCGCTGTCGGCAATACCCTCAATGGCTGTGCCTGCCTCTACGACTGTGAAGAGACCGTTGCCTGGGAAGTTCATCGTGTTGCTTGACACGTGACCCAGCTGGCGCTTGTTGTTGTCGTAATATGCGATGCTTACGGTCCACTCTCCGGTAGGAGCTGTTGTACCACACATACATCTTACAGTCTGCTCAAGCATGTTCTCTGCAGTCATCGATACAGGGATGTAGTCGCTTCGAAGAACCATCTTGATACCTGAGAGTACATTTATTCTGACAAGGCCTTCAAAATCACCGTACATGCAGTTGAGATTAACCTTTACGTCCACGCTGTCGCCTATTGCCGCGGTGTTGTTACCGTTCACGACTATCTTGTCACATACATATGGAAGTCCGGTCTCTGGCTGGTTCAGTTTGAACTTGTATGAGTTGCTGCTTGAGATCTTCTTCCAGTTGCCGTTGACGAGCTCGCACACATATGCCTCGTATGTACCCACCTCAAGTGCAGGGAAATAGTCCTCTGATGTAAATGACAATGTTGTTGTGGCATTCTCGGCGAGGTTTGTGATGCTCTTCTCGGCCAGCAGTGTCTTCTTGCCACCCTTCTCGGCAAAGAGACCAAGTGTTCCGGTGAATGGGCTGCTTGTCTCGGTCAGGTTCTTGATGGTTGCGCTGAGTGTGAGCTTGCGTCCTACAATGATATCAGGTGTTGAAATCGTTGTTACTGTAGGTATCGGGCCATCAGCAGTAGCCTCAATCTCGAACGACTGGCTCTTGCCGGAGATGCTCTTCAGCTTCTTCTTGTCAACGGCTACGTTGTGGTCGGTATATGAGTTTCTCATATCGTATGCGAATGATATGAAGTGCTCTCCGCTGCCGGTAAATGCCTTCTCGGCTGTATATGTCACAAGGAAATCGGTGTTGTCAAATACATTTATGAGTATGCCGTTGTTTACGAGTGTATCGCTCTTTGCGACCGCACCGTTGCTTACCCTGTTCACGATGGGTACTACAACCACAGTGGCATTGCATGTGTTGTTGTTCCTGAGTGCTACATCGAATGTCATCTTGTCGTTGCGGCGTACAGGGGTAACCCTGAACTTGAAGCCAGCGACCTCAATGTCGGGCATTGTCTTGTAGAGCTTTGCGCTCTTTGCGCCTACCTCAAGTGTAAGGTGGTTGTTCTCACCCTTCATCTTCACCTGGTTGCCGTTGGCATCCTTGCAATATACCTCTACACTGTATGTTCCCTCTTTGAGGTAGTTGCTGTTGTTTGTGTTAGAGTTATTGACGGTAATGTCAACATAGTATCCCGCGGCTTTCTCAAAGGCAATTGATAATGTGCCGCCAGTGATTCTCTTGTTGAATGTGCCGTCAGCACTTGTGATAGAGAGGCCGAACTCGGTATTTACAGTAGAGTGTGACCAGTTGAGGATCTGTACCATAGTCCTGAACTTTGCGTTGCCGCCCGAGAAGTTCGCTGTATACTGCTCGACTGTGGCATTTGAGGTCGGGTTCACTACATCGTAAATATAGAGCGTGGGGTCGCCGTTCCTGTTGCTGTCCTCGGCTGTGCGGGGTCTGATGCCTGTGACGAGTGACTGGCCTACATTGTATCTGTCCTGTCCACCGCCGATGCCTGAACCGCCGGGTGACATTGAACCGATGTCGAAATATCCGTTGTATGCACCGTCCCATCCCCAGTCGATGTGAACGAGGTTGTTGGCGTCGATACCGTCACACACGAATGCGTGTCCTGCGGCGTATGAAGCGCCGAAACCGCTGTGCACGAGTGGCTGGTTAGCCTCGAGGTTCTCTCTGATGATTGAGTAGAACTCGTCATATGTGCACTCGTTTCTCTTCACGATCCTGATTTCGGGAGAGTAGTCGAATACGTTCACAAGTGATCTAGCAACCTGTGTGTCGTTACTTCCGGTACCGCTTGGGGCGTAGCTGCTCTTGATAGCCCTACCTACGTCGAACATGAGCTGTGCAACAGCTTTTGCCTGGGTGTTGTTGTAGCCACTACGGTAGTGGTTGAGCATGTTTGCCCAATCGTATGTATTCTTTGTGATGTCCACGGTCTCCTCTTTACCGGTGTTGGTGTTGGTCCAGGTGATGGCCTTCAAAGGCTTCTCGGGCCAGTTGTGGTGCTTCATTACCTGTGCCATGGCTGTCGCTGTACAGCCTGTAGGTGTTCTCTGGCCGTTCACAAGGGGGCAGAGGTTGTTATAAGGGGCACTCTGGTTCCAGCTTGTCTTGAGGATAGGTGCGATGGCCTTGCCGGTTGCGTTTGTAACGGATGGCTCTACCTCGCCTGCGCGTACGTCATCGACATAGCTGCTATAGAGTGTAAGCCACTCGGTGAGTGCAATAGGCATCTCCTCCATTGTGCTGTTTGTTGAATAGCCCACAATGGGTGAAAGCTTGTCATCACCCGATACGATGATGAAACCGTTGCCTTCCTCGGGAGCAATGATGTAGTATTGTGCATCGCCTTCCTCTATGGTCTGGCGGCTGCCACTTTTTGCCATCTCGTTGTCATGGACGAGCTGCAGTTTAACAGCCTTCTTGCCGCTCACTGAGCTGCTCCAGAATGAGTTCGCGATTTCAAGGGCCTTCTCAGGCTCGATTGGGCCTGCAAATGCCGTTGCCACGAAAACCAGGATCAAGGCTAAAAGTGTCGTTGTTCTTTTCATAAAAAGTTGCTTTTGTAAAGTTAGTCCGCAAAAGTATGATAAAAAGTTGTTGTTTGCAAAATATTTGTGTCAAAATGTTGTGTGTATCAGGCTTGTAACGGTACTTGTAACGGGGTGTGCTTGTTGGCATATTGATGACACTTTGTGACAAGGCTCTTTATATAAATTTCATTAAAACTATTATGCTAATGCCTCATTTTGACAATATGTTGTGATTTACCACTCTTTTTATCCGTGGTAATTTTGCACCGCTTGAATGGGCGTTGGCTGGTTCCTGCCTTTT
>JAFYWE010000003.1 GCA_017558165.1 Bacteroidaceae bacterium | reverse complement strand
CTTGCCTCCTCTTCTTCGTTGGCTATGGTCGCCGTATCTTCCTCTGGAGTTTCGTTGCCGGACATTATGTTCTCCGGGAAAAGAGTTGTAGGCTGTGGCTCGTTGCTTGTCTCCTCGCAGCAGTTCTCCTTGCCATGGTTGAGCAGGCCGTAGAGTGCCGTGGTGAATATGCCGTATGTGTTTACTCCCGGTTTACACTCGAATGCGAGCTGTGGGTCCGATACTATGCTTGTATTGAAGTTGGGCAGGTACTCCTGGAGCAGGCTGTCCAGGTTCTTCAGTCTTGAGCCACCGCCAGTGAAAATGATGTTGTGTATCATTTCTCCCGACTCCTCTATCTGATACTTGACGTTCTGCAGTATCTCTCCCATTCGTGCGCGGATTATGTTGTTCGTGGTCTCGTTGCTGACAGGCTCTGTCTCGCTGGCCTGTGACTTGTAGCCGCGTGTGATCTTTATCACCTCGGCTGCGTCGTATGAGATTTGTTCGGCGCACAGGTCGCGTGTGATGTTATTGCTGCCCAAGGGAAGGACCTTCAGCATACGCAGGTTGTCGTTGTTGTATATTGATACGGTAGTGGTCTCCGCACCGATGTTCACAAGTGCACAGCCATTGCGACGCGCATCCTTTGTGAGCAGGATATCCGCGTCCATACATGCTGCAACGAAACTGTCTGTAATCACCGTGTCTACCTGTTCGAAACTTTCGTTCAGCTGCTCAAGGAACTGCTTCTTGATAACGATGTTCAGATAACGTCCCTCTATCGCCATAGCAGGAGCACCTATAGGGTTATGGTCGGTCTTGCCGTCAACCTTGTATTCCTGTGTTATAACATGTACCTTTGAGTAACCGTCGGGAACCTGGAACAGTGCGTCGTTCTCGAGCTCCATCTCGCTTATCGTTTCCGCGCTTATCTTGGTGTATGTGTCAAATGTACGTGTTACCTTTGACTGTATGCTGTGCATTGTCAGTCCGGCAAGGGAGACGTAGGCTCTCTTTATGGTAATCTCCTTGCCGTCATTGTCCGTGAGGTCGTGCTCCAATCTGTTGATTATATCCGCTATCGCCTCGCTTGTCTTGTCTACGTTGCGTACGACGCCCTTTGATATATATCCAT
The DNA here is from genome assembly GCA_017558165.1 of Bacteroidaceae bacterium. Taxonomy (GTDB): domain Bacteria; phylum Bacteroidota; class Bacteroidia; order Bacteroidales; family Bacteroidaceae; genus HGM04593. The sequence goes on along the minus strand of JAFYWE010000003.1, from coordinate 2,983 downwards.
CGACAAGGGTGCTTGCCGTAGCGATGATCTTTATTCCGTTGATTGTCTCAATACCTACAGCTCCGGTTACCTTTGACGAGCTCAGTTCTATTGCTACTATGTAATTGGTCTGTATCATATGTTGTCTAATTTTTCTTTGTGCATATAACCTTGTCGTTGAACTCGATGTTCAACTTCTCGTATTTGTCCCAGCCTATGGTGTTGAGTCCCTTGGTGTAGAATGTATATAACTTATTCAGTTTTCCGGCTATGTTCTCTGCCTTTCCGAACTCTATTATGTGCCCTCCGACACGCGGTACCAATATTATGTTGCCGTTCTTCTCAAAATGTATCTGCTCGGTCTGTGCCAGCCAGAACCTGTTGCCGTATATCGCGCAGGCCATCTCCTTAAGTTCTGCGGTCTGCATCTCCTCGCTGATATGTCCGGTAGCGACCGGCAGGTGCAGTGCCTTGTGGACACCTGTGATTATTTTGCCGTCGGAGTCAATGTAGTATTCGTTGCCGTTGATGTCATTCACCTTGAGAATAGGGATCTTGCAGTCAATCTCTATGGCAACATACCTGTCGGCGGTCTTGTAGACCTGGCAGTCTCTTACTAAAGAGATCTCATTTATACAATTTTCTATCACTGTACACCTGATACTGTCAATAATGTATCCGTACGGGTTTAGTCCCTCTTTGTCGAGCAGCTCGGTTATGTTCTCCTTGCTAAGGTTGCCGTTCTCGTCATTGTCCACGGTTATGAGTACCCCCTTGCATTGGTTATTGTCGGGGATGTTAGGGATGATGACCAATGAGAAAAGCATATATACGGCCAGGATTACCCAGAATATGTATATAAGAATCTTCTTCAGCATTATCTGTTCTTGAGTATTTCTTTCATTTGTGGTACATCATTCTCAATGTCTCCGGCTCCCAATGATACCAGAACCTCAATTCCGTGCTTCTCCTCCTCTACAATCTTCAGTACATCGGCACGGCTGCACATCCTCTTCTCAACTTTCTCATCGAGCTGGTCATATATCAGTTTGCTTGTCACGCCGGGGATAGGCTCCTCGCGTGCAGGGTAGATGTCTACAAGTATCACCTTGTCGAAGAGCGACAGGCTCTGTGCGAACTCCTTGTAGAAGTCGGCCGTGCGGCTGTAGAGGTGCGGCTGGAAGAGTGCCGTTACCTTCTTGTCACTGTACAATGCCTTGATGGAGCTTGCGCACGCCTTGACCTCGTCGGGGTGGTGTGCGTAGTCGCTGAGCAATACCAGGTCGTTCTCCTTGATGTGGAAATCGAAGCGTCTGTCGGCGCCTGTAAAAGTTCTCATTCCCTCCTTCAGCTCCTGAGCCGTTGCTCCGCATATCTCGGCCATGGCCATTGAGGCAATGCCGTTGTCAATGTTGATGCTCACGGGTACTCCAAGTTCCACGTCGTCTATGCGCTGCCATGGCGATACATAGTCAAAGAGTATGGTTCCACCACCTATGCGTATGTTCTCGGCGTGGAAATCTCCGCTCTCCCTGCCATATACATAGCATTTCACTCCGTCCTGTGTGCGTGGCTTTACCTCCAGTCCTTCGTGCATGATGAGATATCCGTCGGGGCGTATCTTCTCGGTGAACTGGGCAAATGCCTCAAGGTAGTTCTCCTTGTTGCCGTAGATGTCAAGGTGGTCGGGGTCGGCCGATGTGATTGTGGCAATATATGGTTCAAGGTGCAGGAACGAGCGGTCGTACTCGTCGGCCTCAATGACAACAAGGTCGCTCTTGTCCGTGAGTATGAGGTTGCTCCTGTAGTTCTTCGATATTCCGCCCAGGAATGCCGCGCAGTCCACGCTTGACTGGTGCAGCAGGTGTGCGGTCATGGTGGATGTGGTGGTCTTGCCGTGTGTGCCGGCTGCGCACACACCTCTCCTGTCCCTGGTGATTATGCCAAGCACCTCGGCCCTCTTCTTTATGGTGAAACCGCCATTGCGGAACACGTTCCACTCCTTGTGGCCGGCAGGTATCGCAGGAGTGTATATTACCAGCGTCGATGCCGGGTCAAGGCACTCTGCTGGAATGAGTTCCTCATTCTCTTCAAAGTGCAGGTGCGCTCCCTCCTCTATGAGGTTCTCTGTCAGTCTTGACGGGGTACGGTCATAGCCGGCCACGAATTTGCCCTCACTCAGGAAGTACCTTACAAGGGCACTCATTCCAATGCCTCCTGCTCCCAGAAAGTATACCGATTTTATATCCTTGAGTTCCATTATTTCAAATTCTCCTTTCTACGTCTTGTTTCCTTTTCAATGTATGCGTCGGCAAGCATCATTACCTCCTCAGCGGTCTCCTCGGCGGCGTTGGGTCTGCCCATTTTCTCGATGTTCTCCTCAAGGCTTGCGATCTTGCTCTCATCCCTTACGGTCTCAATAGCCTTTGCCACGAGCTCTTCCTTTGCCTTGGCATCGGCTACATATATAGCGGCATCCTTCTCCACAAGTGCCATGGCGTTCTTTGTCTGGTGGTCTTCGGACACGTTCGGCGATGGTACAAGAATCACGGCCTTGCCCAGTAACGCGAACTCCGATATTGAGCCGGCTCCGGCACGTGATACCACAAGGTCCGCCGCACTGAGGGCGTCGGCCATGTTCGATACGAAATCGGTTATGGTAAGGTTCCCGGGCTTGCCGGCTGCTGACACACGCTGCTTCATCTCCTCGAAGTAGAGCTTTCCGGTCTGCCATACGAATTGTATGTCGCTGTTTGCCCTTATGAGTTCAAGCTGTGCCAATATGCTCTCGATTATGCTACGTGCACCGAGGCTGCCGCCTACAATGAGCACGCATTTCTTGCCTTCTTCAAGTCCCATGCCTTTCAATGCTTCACGGCGATTGGAGCGCATGTCTATGAGGCTTTTGCGTACAGGATTGCCGGTGAGCTTGATCTTCTCGTGCGGGAAGAAGCGCTCCATCCCGTCATAGGCAACGCAGATGACCTTGGCCTTCTTTGCCAGG
>JAFYWE010000002.1 GCA_017558165.1 Bacteroidaceae bacterium | reverse complement strand
GCTTGTCTTTTTATGCCCTTTTTTGCCTGTTTTTCCCTTTTTCGCAGTTACATAGCCCGCTATGCGCCTTTGAAAAATAAAAAAACACTCTAAAAAAGTTCTATAAAAATTTCAAGGACATAAATTTAAACAACTTCTTATATTCTATTCCGGTACAAAAATATAACCACACAAACAACAAAGAAAGGGAAAACACCTATCATCCGAGGGGGAAATCCCTATAAAACCAAGAAGACTGTCCGAATCCGTTACGGACCAGACAGTCTCACTTGAATACATTTACAGATCAGTCATTATCCTTTACCGACTTACGCTTATAGTCCTCATCGAACAGCAGGTCGCCGAGGCTTGCCTGCGATGCGCGCGGGACAGCCACACGTCCTGACTTCACGAACTGCAGTATGCAGTCCTGCGCCACGAACTCATTATAAAGATTGACGACGGTATCGGTCTGTCCTGTCATCTCCACAACCGTATAGTTGGCATTTACCTCCATCACACGGGCATTGTTATGGCGGATGATACGTGATATCTCGTTATTCTCGAGCAGACGTGGTGTAGAAAGCTTGTACAGGGCAACCTCCTGGAAGAATATTTCGTTGTCCACATAGTAATCGGCCTTCAGTACATCCACCTTCTTGGCGATACGCTTTGTCACCTTGTGCACGGAATCCTCCTCACCCCAAAGCGAGATTGTATAACGGTGCACGCCCTCAACCGATGAAGACGACGCCGTAATGGTATCGATATTCATCATTCTACGGGTAAACTCAGCTGTAACCTGGTTCAGCATACCCGCGATATTCTCGGTATAAATGATAATGGTATATAGTTTCTTTTCCATACTGTCCACTTTGCCTTTATTCAAAAATCATCTCGCTCACGGTCGCTCCCGGAGGTGTCATAGGCATTACGTTTGCCTCCTCCTTCACTGCAACGTGCAACAGGAACGCACCCGGTGTCTCAAGCATCTCACGGATGGCATCATCAAGTTCCTCACGCTCGGTAACCAGACGTGATGCTATGCCGTAGCCCTTTGCTATGAGCGCATAGTCAGGGTTAAGCATCGGTGTCCATGAGTAACGGTGGTTGAAGAAGAGTTCCTGCCACTGACGTACGTTACCAAGGAAATTATTGTTCAGCAATATTATCTTCACAGCCAGGCCCTGCTCCATGATTGTACCGAACTCCTGGATGTTCATCTGGAGACCTCCGTCACCGGCAAAGATGCAGACCGTGCGCTCAGACATCGCAATCTTTGCACCGATAGCCGCAGGGAGACCATATCCCATTGTACCGAGACCGCCTGATGTCAATATGCTGTGTGGCTTTGTGAACTTGAAGTAACGTGCCGACATCATCTGGTTCTGGCCTACATCGGTCACGAGGATTGCACTGTTGCCGGTAGCCTCGCTCACCTTGCGAGCAACCTCACCCATAAGCAATGGGCCTTCACCTGGATTAAGCGCCTTCTCTATTACCTTCTCATGTTCGATTGCGTTGTACTTATGGAAACTCTCGATCCACTCCTTGTGCGAGGCCTTATTTACAAGCTCGGTCAACATAGGCAACACCTCCTTGCTGTCGCCCACGATGGGCACATCAGCAACAACGTTCTTGTTGATCTCGGCATGGTCAATGTCAATGTGTATCACCTTCGCCTGCTTGGCATATGTCTTTACGTTACCGGTCACACGGTCACTGAAACGCATACCTATTGCTATGAGCAGGTCACACTCGTTCGTATTCACGTTAGGACCATAGTTTCCGTGCATACCGAGCATACCCACGCAGAGCGGATGGTCGGATGGCAATGCAGAAAGTCCCATGAGTGTACGCGCCGCAGGGATATCAGCCTTCTCTATGAAAGCCTTGAGCTCATCATGAGCCTCACCCAACTCTACGCCCTGACCAACCAGCACAAAAGGACGCTCAGCGCTGTTTATGAGCCTTGCAGCCTCCTCTATGGCATCACGTGATGGCGTTGGATAAGGGATATAGCTACGTACACTGTCAACCTTTACAGGCTCGAAATCGGTCAGCGCTGTCTGCGCATCCTTGGTGAAGTCGAGAACCACTGGACCAGGACGTCCTGTTCCCGCGATGTAGAAGGCACGCGCTACAGCCCATGCCACATCCTCGGCACGACGTATCTGGTAACTCCATTTTGTAATAGGCTGTGTTATACCCACGAAGTCAATCTCCTGGAAGGCATCGGTACCGAGTACCGCCGACGGTACCTGACCTGCAATCACCACCACCGGAGTGCTGTCAAGCATGGCATCACTGATACCGGTAAGGGTGTTTGTAGCTCCAGGGCCACTGGTCACGATACAGAGACCGACCTTACCCGAGCTGCGGGCATAGCCCTGTGCCGCGTGCACGGCACCCTGCTCGTGGCGCACAAGCACACTACGGAACACCTTGCTGTAGTCGTACATGGCATCGAACACCGGCATGATAGAGCCACCGGGATATCCGAATACAGTATCGACCCCTTCATTTACAAGCGAGCGCATAAGAGCCTCGCAACCTGTTATCCTATCTTTTCCCATTGTTTAGTCTATTATTCTAATTCCGCCCTTATCGGCCGAGCTTACCATATTGGCATAGGCCTTGAGGCTCTTTGATACAACCCTGTCGCGTGTCAAGGGGAACATCTCGCGCGCGGCGAGTTCCTCATCACTCAATCTCACATTGATTGAGCGCGCTGGTATATCTATATCGATTATATCACCGTCACGCAACTTGCCGATGTTTCCGCCTGCCGCAGCCTCGGGAGATATGTGGCCGATGCTGAGACCCGACGTACCGCCACTGAAACGTCCGTCGGTAATGAGTGCGCACTCCTTGCCAAGGTGACGTG
>JAFYWE010000033.1 GCA_017558165.1 Bacteroidaceae bacterium | reverse complement strand
TTCGTGAGCAGAAGATCATCCGCAAGTCAAAGGACGGTCAGAACATCGTTACTACACGCGAGATCAACCCAGCGTTGGTTAAGGGTGACAAGGTGTTGGTGTTCCACAAGCGTCGTCGTAAGGGCTACCGCAAGCTGAACGGTCACCGTCAGCAGTTCACAGAGTTAGTTGTAAAGGAAATTATCGGTTAATTTTTAAAGTTTAAGCATTATGGCACATAAGAAAGGTGTTGGTAGTTCAAAGAACGGCCGTGAGTCAGCAAGTCAGAGACTTGGTGTTAAGATCTGGGGTGGCCAGGCTTGTAAAGCCGGTAATATCATCGTTCGTCAGCGTGGTACAGTTCACAACCCAGGTGCAAACATCGGTATGGGTAGCGATCACACTCTCTACGCTTTGGTTGACGGTGTTGTAACTTTCAAGCGTGGTAAGAACGACAAGAGCTACGTTTCTGTTACTCCATTTGCAGAGCAGAACTGATTATAAATCAGCTGTGTTATAAGGCAATCCTTTTAAAGGGTTGCCTTTTTTTATATTATTTTTTCAATATGCTGTCAATAATTAAGAAATAATTGTATTTTTGTATTTTAAAGGTCGGGAATGCCGGCTTTATGATACGGAAATATTAAAACAAGATAAATTATGCTGACATTAAAAGTTATTTCTCAGGAGACCGAGAAGGTTTTGAAAGGTCTTGAGAAGAAGCATTTCAAGAATGCTCAGGAGACAATTGACAAGGTTTTGGAACTCGATAAGGCACGTCGTGCTGCACAGCAGGAGCTTGACAACGTTCTTGCACAGAACAAGCAGCTTGCTGCAAAGATCGGTCAGTTGATGAAGGCCGGTGCTGCCGATGAGGCGAATGCCGTAAAGACCGAGGTTGCTACACTCAAGGCTAAGGCTACCGAGTTGCAGGAGAAGATGGATGCTGCTGCCGATGAGTTGCAGCAGGTGCTCTATACAATTCCTAACATCCCATACGATGAGGTACCAGAGGGCGCAGTAGCCGAGGATAACGTGATTGAGAAGACCGGTGGTATGGAGACTGTTCTCCCAGAGAACGCATTGCCACACTGGGAACTTGCAAAGAAGTATGACCTCATAGACTTTGACCTTGGTGTGAAGATTACCGGTGCCGGTTTCCCCGTATACAAGGGCAAGGGTGCTCAGTTGCAGCGTGCACTCATCAACTTTTTCCTCGATGAAGCCCGCAAGGCCGGTTATGTTGAGATCATGCCTCCAACAGTTGTGAATGCAGCATCTGGTTACGGTACAGGTCAGCTCCCCGATAAGGAGGGCCAGATGTATCACTGTGGCCTTGATGATTTGTATCTCATCCCAACAGCAGAGGTTCCTGTGACAAACATCTACCGCGACGTTATCCTTGACGAGAAACAGTTGCCAATCAAGAACTGCGCATACACACAGTGTTTCCGTCGTGAGGCCGGTTCATATGGTAAGGATGTACGTGGTTTGAACCGTTTGCACGAGTTCTCAAAGGTCGAGATCGTACGCATTGATACTCCAGAGCACAGCAAGGAGTCGCACAAGGAGATGCTTGAGCACGTCGAGGGCCTCTTGCAGAAACTCGAGCTCCCATACCGCATTCTCCGTCTTTGCGGTGGCGATATGAGCTTTACTGCAGCTCTCTGCTTCGACTTCGAGGTATATTCAGAGGCTCAGCAGCGTTGGCTCGAGGTTTCTTCAGTGTCAAACTTCGACAGCTATCAGGCAAACCGCTTGAAGTGCCGTTATCGCAATGCCGACAAGAAGACCGAGCTTTGCCACACTCTCAACGGTTCGGCGCTTGCTCTCCCACGTATAGTTGCAGCGCTTCTTGAGAATAACCAGACTCCCGAGGGTATCCGCATTCCAAAGGCGTTGGTTCCTTACTGTGGCTTCGAGATTATAGATTAACTAAAAAGGCATCTTCTGCGTTACGCGGGATGACTTTGAAATAAAACGACAGGGGCGGGACACCCCGCCCCTGTATCATTTTAATAGACCAAAGCAATATTATGTACAAGATAGTATCGAAAGAGCAGTTTTCGGAAAAGGTTTTCCGTCTGCGTGTAGAGGCTCCGCTTATTGCAAAGGCATACAGAGCCGGTAACTTTGTCATTGTGAGAGTCGGCGAAAAGGGTGAGCGCATTCCGTTGACCATTGCACATGCCGATACCGAAAAGGGTATCATCACTCTCGTAATCCAGAAGGTGGGCTTGAGCTCAAGCCGTCTGTGCGACCTCAATGAGGGCGATTGCATTACCGATGTTGTCGGTCCTCTTGGCCAGGCTACACATATCGAGAATTTCGGTACTGTCGTTTGTGCCGGCGGTGGTGTGGGCGTTGCGCCTATGTTGCCCATTGCTGCGGCACTCAAAAAGGCCGGTAACCGCGTGATTTCGGTGCTCGCAGGCCGTTCAAAGGATCTCATCATCCTTGAGAAGGAGGTACGTGAGGTATCGGACGAGGTTATCATCATGACCGACGATGGCTCTTACGGAGATAAAGGTCTTGTTACCGAGGGTATCGAGCGTGTCATCAAGCGCGAGAAGGTTGACCACTGCGTTGCCATTGGTCCGGCTATTATGATGAAGTTCGTGTGCAAGCTTACAAAGCAGTACGAGATACCTACCGTTGTCTCTTTGAATACTATCATGGTCGATGGTACCGGTATGTGCGGTGCTTGTCGTGTGACTGTCGGCGGAAAGACCAAGTTCGTTTGTGTAGATGGCCCTGAGTTCGATGGTCACGAGGTTGACTTTGACGGCATGATGCAGCGTCTTGGCTCTTTTAAGGCTCAGGAGGCGCTCGAGCTGGAGAAGCTTGGCAAGAGCGAGGAGTGCTCGAGTGAGTGTGACGAGCTAACAAACCGCGATGCGGCTTGGCGTGTCGAGCTCCGCAGCAAGATGAAACCAAAGGAGCGTACTGCTATTGAGCGTTGCCCAATGCCTGAACTGGAGCCTGCTTACCGTGCGACAAAGCTGCGCGAGGAGGTAAATACCGGCTTTACAAAGGAGATGGCACTTGTTGAGGCACAGCGTTGTCTCGACTGTCCAAAACCTGCCTGTATGGAGGGCTGTCCGGTAAGCATCAACATCCCTTCATTTGTCAAGAATATTGAGCGTGGCGAGTTTGTCAAGGCTGCCCAGGTGCTCAAGATGACAAGTTCGTTGCCTGCAGTGTGTGGCCGTGTATGCCCACAGGAGAAGCAGTGCGAGAGCAAGTGTATACACCTGAAGATGGGCCACAAGGCTGTTGCCATCGGTTCGCTCGAACGCTTTGCAGCCGACTACGCACGTGAGAGCGGCGAGATGCCTGCTCCACAGGTTGCGGCATCAAACGGCATCAAGGTTGCCGTTGTCGGTTCAGGTCCTGCAGGTCTTTCATTTGCCGGCGACATGGCTAAGTTGGGTTATGCTGTTACTGTATATGAGGCGCTTCACGAGATTGGTGGCGTGCTCAAATATGGTATTCCTGAATTCCGTTTGCCTAACGCCATTGTAGAGCATGAGATCGAGAACTTGCGTGCAATGGGTGTTGAGTTTGTAAAGGACTGTGTTGTCGGTAAGACAATTTCTATTGCGCAGTTGCAGGACGAGGACTTCAAGGGTGTCTTTGTTGCGTCGGGTGCCGGCTTGCCGAACTTTATGAACATCCCTGGCGAGAACTCCAACAACATCATGTCATCAAACGAGTATCTTACCCGTGTGAACCTTATGGATGCCTCTAACCCCGAGACCGATACTCCAATATGCATGGGTAAGCGCGTGGCTGTCATTGGTGGCGGTAACACTGCTATGGACTCTGTGCGCACAGCATTGCGTTTGGGTGCCGAGCGTGCCATGATCATCTATCGCCGCAGCGAGGCCGAGATGCCTGCACGTCTCGAGGAGGTGAAGCATGCGAAAGAAGAGGGTGTTGAGTTCCTTACATTGCATAACCCCATCGAGTACATTGCCGATGAGAAGGGTTGCGTGAAGCAGATCGTGTTGCAGAAGATGGAACTTGGCGAGCCCGATGCTTCAGGCCGTCGTTCTCCAGTTCCTGTTGAAGGCGCCATCGAGACAATTGATATCGATGTTGCAGTTGTTGCAGTAGGTGTTTCTCCAAACCCACTTGTTCCTACATCAGTAGAGGGACTTGAACTCGGCCGCAAGAATACTATCGCTGTTAACGAGAATATGCAGTCATCAATTCCGTTCCTTTATGCAGGTGGCGATATCGTGCGCGGTGGTGCAACCGTTATCCTCGCCATGGGCGACGGTCGCCGTGCTGCAGCTGCAATGCACGAGCATTTGAGCAAGTAATGACAATAGAATAAAAGAAAATCGTTTCCGTTCAATTGAATGGAAACGATTTTTTTTATTGCATTATCCTTAATGTACTGTCGTTGATTATCAGCTCCCGGATGGAGTCGCTGTAGTCCTCCTGTATGGCACGGAATTTGCGCCAGTTGCGGTGTACTTTCTTCACGAATGACAGGGTCTCGGCCCAACCGTTGAACTGTCCGTTGCGGCAAAGCGTGTCGGTGTAGTATTCGGGCTTGCTCAAATGGACAAGGAACGAGTCGACGTTTGTTTCCCATTTATATCTGTCATATCCATACTTTCTCGCAAGGCGCATGGCATCGTGGATGTATCCGAACCCGGCATTGTATGATGCCAGAATGAACTTTATGCGTTCGTCAGTATCTTTGATATAGCGGAACTGCTTCTCCAGTGACTGCAGCAGCCTTGCGGCTGTCATGATGTTCGTGTAGTTGTCGTTGTGTAGTGAATCGGGGATGTCGAATCCGCGTAGAGTCTCCGGCATCATCTGCATCACTCCAAGAGCGCCCGCCTCGGATACGGCAGTACTGTCGAACCGTGACTCGGTAAAGGCAATGGCTGCAATCAGCGTCCAGTCATATCCTGTGCTGTCGGCTGCTTCCCTAAAGTGTGCGTCATACGGCGACAGCTCGGCATAGGGCGACAGATATGTGTATGCAGGAACCTCCTTCCATACAGGCTCATAGCTCTTGTCCAACCGCTTTGTAGCGACATCGAATACGAATATCGCTACAAACGATATGAGCAGAACCAATGTGGCCGGTATCAGATTCCTTTTTTTCATCCGCCGTTTACTTTAGGAAATAGCCAATGGACATCTGCAGGGCTTTGATAGCTTTCTTGTTGTGGCCTCCCTGTGGCATTATTATGTCGGCAAATTTCTTTGTCGGCTCAATGAATTCCCAGTGCATGTCCTTTACAATGCGTTCATAACGTGATATTACAGTCTCGGCGGTGCGGCCTCGCTCAATCACATCGCGGCGAATGAGACGGATGAGGCGGTCATCAGCGTCGGCATCTACAAATATCTTCAGGTCCATCAGTTCGCGCAGCTCGGGGTTCACAAGCGCCATGATGCCCTCTACTATGATAACCTCTTTGGGCTCAATGTGAATAGTCTCGGGTTGGCGTGTGCAGGTAATATATGAGTATGTAGGCTGTTCAATGGCCTTACCCTGGCGCAACTGTGCAATCTGCTCAACAAGTAAATCCCAATCGAACGCATCGGGGTGGTCAAAATTGATGAACTGGCGCTCCTCGACAGGGACGTGGCTGCTGTCCTTGTAGTATGAATCCTGTGGAATTACTGCCACCGACCCCTGGGGCAATGAATTAACTATCTCTTTTACAACGGTGGTCTTTCCTGAACCTGTGCCGCCTGCTATGCCTATGATATACATTTTATGAATCGTGTTTTTGAACTTTTCTTCAAATATACGAACAAACGAGCGATAAATACGAAGTTTGCTTCAGTATTTTTCACAGCGAGTTCAGTAAATATTGGAGATTTTTCTCAAATATATGATATTTCCTCATAAATGCCTATCCGTTTATACTAAAAAAACACTTTATCACTCTGGTTGTATAATTTTTTGTCTAATATGTCTGTTTAACCAAAGAATTTATTAAATTTGCAAAGAATTACGCCCGGTAGGGTGGTAGACAGTGATTATCTAACTACTTTAAAGTATTAAATAACTATGGTAAATTACAAAGAATTAGGTCTTGTAAACACAAGAGATATGTTTGCAAGAGCAATTGAGGGTGGTTACGCTATCCCAGCGTTCAACTTCAACAACATGGAGCAGATGCAGGCTATCATCAAGGCTGCTGTTGAAACAAAGTCACCTGTTATCCTTCAGGTTTCTAAGGGAGCTCGTCAGTATGCTAACGCTACTTTGCTCCGTTACATGGCACAGGGTGCTGTTGAGTATGCAAAGGAGCTCGGTTGCGAAAAGCCTGAGATCGTTCTTCACCTCGACCACGGTGATACATTCGAGACTTGCAAGAGCTGTATCGACTCTGGTTTCTCTTCAGTGATGATCGACGGTTCACACCTCCCATACGAGGAGAACGTAGCTCTCA